>NZ_JBJTDY010000022.1:0-27997 GCF_046092605.1 Rhabdaerophilum sp.
TATCGTCGGTCATGGCGGGTGTGGCGGGGTTGATGGTGCGGATCGGATCGGTGTAAACAGCTAAATCCTACGCGATATCATACCGTTATGCTACATCCGCCAACCCAAAATCAGCCCCCTCATGAATAAGACGGGTTAGTGGAATCGGTTTGGGACCATTTTCGCGGCTGAGATCAGGCGTAGTCGGGTCCAGGCGATGCGGAACTTCCGGCATCGGCGTTGGCATCTCGACGAGGTTTTCGTGAAGATCACATAGCTTACGGAACGGATTGCGTTCCGCAATCCTATGGGCGTGAAACACTCCCTCTGGTGCGCCGTCGATCACGAGGGTGAGGTGATCGAGAGCTTCGTCACAAAGCGCCGCGACAAGAAGGCAGCGTTGAACCGCAGGTCCGCGAAGCGAATTTCCTCAGGAAATCGCTTCGCCGACACGGTCCGACCGAAACGATCGTGACGGATCGTTTGGCATCCTATGGCGCGGCTCTGAAGGAGCTCGGGGGCATCGACAAGCGCGAGGTCGGCCGGTGGATCAACAACCGCGTTGAGGATTCCCACCAGCCATTCCGACGACGGGTGAGGACGATGCTTCGCTTCCGGCGGATGCGAACCGGAGGTCCGCGCAGCGAAGTTTGCAGAAATTCGCCGCAGTTCACGGCTCGGTTCATAACCAATTCGCTTGTCTGACAGCACGTTCATGAAGCTGGCATTTCCCGGCCTAGTGTTGTGCGGCAAATTGTCGCTCTATTGACGAGGCCGCGCATGCATCTGTGGCTTGCGGTTCCTGCAGGACATGACGGTGCCGTTCGGGGCGCGAAATGGAAAATCGACCCATTCTCACGCCTCGTGCTCTCGGCACATGAAGGCCTCTCGCGGGTGCGGCCTGAGACAAGTCACTGGGGAACCATGTCAATCCGCGACGACGGCTGTCACGAAACGATCCGAAGGAGTGATGGCATGCCCCCGTGCGTCCGCGATCGAGAAGATTCGAGCTCCAGACGCGCAGGTTGTGTCCAAGAAGCAGACAAAATGAGAGGTTGATGAAACGAGCCGGCGAAAGCGGGCGGCAGGCGGGATGTCCTTGGTATTCGAGCACCGAATGTTCGATCCGGCTCCTGAGATCGGGCTTGACTTCGCG
Source organism: Rhabdaerophilum sp. (assembly GCF_046092605.1). Classification (NCBI taxonomy): domain Bacteria; kingdom Pseudomonadati; phylum Pseudomonadota; class Alphaproteobacteria; order Hyphomicrobiales; family Rhabdaerophilaceae; genus Rhabdaerophilum; species Rhabdaerophilum sp. The sequence goes on from NZ_JBJTDY010000022.1 coordinate 1,136, forward strand.
TGCCGCTTTTTTAAAAAAAAAGAATAAAGAGTCACAAATTAGTGCCGCAAATTGTCGAGAAAATAATGGACTTTTGACAAGAGTGTATAGCCTAATTCATGTAAGTGTTACGAAGCTATACTTCTAAACTCGCAAGAAATTAATGTATAAAGAGCGCCAATTAATCTGGAAATGCTCAATTTATTTAATGCAATTAACAGTAATTGCCGCAGTTCTGCTGTGCAAGGCTGTAAAATAGATTCGCTCAATTGCCTGAAAGGCAATGTTTCGGGGCCTGTTAGGTTTAAAAAAATGAGTAAGATAGTCAGCATGAGGGAAACTCAATGGATAATGGTAAATGGATAAAAAAAATATCACGGCAAAAAATTACTTTCTTTTTCATTCCGTTTCTGATTTCTATAATATTTTTTCATTACGTGATAAATGACCCGGAGGAATACGTATACCGAGGTGAGGGGGGGTTCGCTCGTCCTCAGTTCGATACAACACTATTTAGTGTTTCTGTGCTGATGACGTTCAATATTTTATATGTTTTATTCGGATATTTTGCAATAATAAGAGATAATCATGATAATTTGTTTAATTATGTTATGTTTTATGTTGCAGTTATTCTTTTATCCGCATTCTTAACGATTTCTGCGTTTGCTTTCATTGGTCTCCATATTTCGGGATTTTGGGTTTTTAGTCTTAACGCGGGGTGAGGTCAAAATATCATGTCAGACTACAAGCTCAAATTTGACGGATACAATCTGAAATTATACAATGGTTCTAGTTATGTGATGAGCTGGGCGGCTATATCTGGGCAACCGGGCAGCCAATCGCCATTGCTCTCAGGCGTCAAAGATGTAGGCCCTATTCCCGAAGGGTCATGGTCGTTTAATATGTCGCGTGTTCAAACCATAACTGCCATGGATGATTTTATTGGAACTTTTGGACTGCTCGCTAGGCACTTCGTAAAGGTTGGAAGTTGGCCTGGAGGTGGTTCTGCTTGGGGCCGAGAACGGGTCTTTCTCGAGCCAGTAGACGGAACGAAGACTCTAAATAGAGGCGGTTTTAGCATTCATGGTGGGGATCAATACGGGTCTCAAGGCTGCATTGATCTCGGTGCATACGACGTAGATTTTTTTAAAGAATTATATGAGCGCGGAATTTCTAATATAACCGTAGAAGTTTCTTATGATCCTCGACTTTACCATGAATCGCATCCGCTTTCAGGTAAGTCTGCGTGGACTGGTATTTCGTCATCGCCAAGACCTTCAGATATGTTGGGCCAGCCCCTTGATCACACAGGAAAAGTTGTTGGTAGTTGGCGCTGCTTCCTCGCTGGCACACCGATCCTGATGGCGGATGGATCGACGAAACCGATCGAGGCGATCCGCCCCGGCGACGAGGTGGCGGCTTTCGATCCCGAAGCGCAATGGGGGCTCGGGCCGCTGAGGCCCGGCAAGGTGACACGCACGTTTACGAATGTCACACGGACCATCATCAATCTGCGCGGGCTGCACATGACGCCGGGCCATGTCGTGCTGATGGATAATGGCGAGTGGGATATCATCGCGAGAGCGCTGAAGGATGACCGCGCGATCGTCGAGGAGCGCGAGGGCCCGGATGGCGCATCCAAGGCCATCCTGGTCCGCGCGCGCACCGGCGCCTGTTCCAGCGCCTGCACGCGCCGATCCGGAAGAAGCGCTGGGTCATCTACGCCAAGCCGCCCTTTGCAGGCCCGGAAGCCGTGCTGGCCTATCTCGCTCGCGATACCCATCGCGTAGCCATATCAAACCGCCGCCTCATCGCCCATGACGGGAGTGGCGTCACCTTCCGCTACAAGGATTACTGTCGTGAGGGGGCTGCCCATCTGCAGGTCATGACACCTCAGCCGCACGAGCTCATCCGCCGCTTCCTGCTGCACACCCTGCCACGCGGCTTCCAACGCATCCGCCATTACGGGCTGCTGGCGAGTTCAGCGCACAAGGAAAGCCTCGCCCGCGCACCCTCGCCACGCCAATGCCCGCCGCCTCGATCGCGGTTCCGGCCGGGAAGCGGCCGACCGCGGCACGTTGATCTGCTTGGCGGCATCGTCCCAGGAGACGCGGGCGCCGGCCGCGATCACGGCGCTGGCGAGTTTCGGGAGTTCGTAGACGCCCTCGGTGCTGATCGCGACCCGCTCGCCGACGAGCGCGGTGCGTGAAGCGATGCCGAACAGGTTGCCGATGATGACGCCCGCGCCGGAGGTGAGCCCGCCAGCGGGCGCGGCGAGCGTGATCATCCGGCTTTCCTGAATGTAGTTCTTCATGGCTCAGGTTCCTTTCGTGGAGGCGATCCATACCTGCCGGATGGGCGTTGCGCCCTGCGCGGTGATGCGGCGTTCGAGATCGAGGAGCGCCGTCGCCATCTCGGCGTCGGTCGCGTAGCTGATGCGCTTGCCGTCATATTCGACAGTGCGGACACCCGCGTAGCGCACCTTGAGAAGCGCTACGCGGAGCGTCTGAAGGGTGGCGAGATCGGGCACCGCACGACACGGGTGAAGTGGGCGCAATCCAACGGCATCATCGAGCGCTTCCACCGCACCCTGCTCGACGAGCACTTCCGGGTGGAGGGCCGCCGAACCTGGTTCGAGACCATTGAGGAAATGCAAGGCGTGCTGGACGATTACCTCGTCATCTACAACACCCGCCGTCCGCATCAGCGACGCGGCATGAACGGCAGAACGCCAGCTCAGGCCTTCATCGAAGGACTGCCAAACGCCAGCTAACAGGAGGTGACAGCCAGGCCGAAACAGACCAAACTTAAAACCGCCTGAGAGCCCGCAACTCACGCGGCGCTGTCAGGTGATTAACCTCTCTGTACCACCAGAATACTACAATCCCGCATCCAAGCTCCGGGGCATGACCCTGTGGGGGTGTATGCGGGAAGTTGCGATGATCGATGCGGGTGAAAAGAACCGATTTATCGAGATATGGCGGGGAATCGCCGTTCTCGTGGTGGTTCATTTTCATTTTACGGGGCGCATTCCCTCCGAGGCCCTCGGCTCGGCCACACCGGCATCGTTCGGCAACGATATCGGGAAGATCGGCGTCTACATCTTCTTTGTGATTTCCGGCTACCTGATCGCACAGTCCCTGTCGATGTCGCGCAGCCTTGCCGATTTCTATGCCAAGCGCATCTCGCGCATCTGGCCGCTCTTCGTCGTGGCGGGGGTCTTCATCTTCGTCTTTGTCCGCATCCTCCCGCCGCCGAGCGTGGATTCCGAGTTGGTCAGCTTCAACCGTGAGCAGGCGGGTTTCGTTGACCTGGTCATGACAAGCTTCTTTCTGGCGGATTTCGGCTTCCGCTGGGTCGATGGCGTGTTCTGGTCGATCCTCGTGGAACTGAAGTTTTATTTTTTCGCCGGACTTTTCGCGGCGTTCTTTCGCAACCGCCACATCGAGCTTTTTTGCGTTTTCGCAATCGTTCTTTCGCTGATCGATGGAATGCTGGTCTATGTGACGCATCCGATCACGGCGGGACTTGGTGCCGGACAATGGCAGAAATCCGCATCGCGCATTCTGAACGGGGTGCTGATCGCGAATTATCTGCCTTTCTTTGCGCTCGGCATGGCGCTCCATCGGGGGAAATTCGACTCCATCTTCAATGCGCTGCTGCTGATGGCCTGCTTTGTGTTCCTGATCGCGATTGCCGATGATTACAGGTTCGATGTCCGCCGCATGGCTCTGTTCCTGCTGGTCTCCGCGAGCTTTTTCGTGCTGGACCATGTCATGTTCAGGGGCGGCATCCTGTTATGGTTCGGCCGCTACAGCTACGCGCTCTATCTCTTCCACCAGTTGCCGGGTCTCGCAATCATCAAGGCGCTGACGCCGGTATGGGGTATCAACCTTGCGACCATTGCCGGCTTCGCCAGCGTTGTCCTGTTCGCGTGGTTTTTCTCCTTCCTCGCGGAATGGCGGTTCCGGCGCCCGCTCAACGAGTGGCTGCTCTCGCTGTTCCGTCTCGCGCATCTCGATCGGGTCAAGGTCTCCCACCAGACCTCGCGGCCGGGCGGGATGCGCATCATGGCGGAGCCGGAAACGGTGCCCGGAAGGTGCATTGACGAAGAGCGGTAGGACCCGGAGCCGGAGTTTCATGCCGAAGGCTCCGGGCAACCGGCTCATGCTGCGGCCTTCTTCGGCGCGAAGCGGCCGTAGAAGGACTCGTTGGTCTTGGCCATCTGCTTCAGCAGGCGGTTCGGCTGGAAGCGGTCGCCATGCTTCTTCGCGAGCTTGTTGCAGAGCGCCACGAAGGCCTTCGTACCCATGCGGTCGATATAGGAGAGCGTGCCGCCGGTATAGGGCGCGAAACCGAAACCGAGGATCGAACCGACATCCGCCTCCCGCACATCGACGATGACCTTCTCCTCCACCGTGCGCGCGGCCTCAAGCGCCTGGATCGCGAGGAAGCGATCCTTCAGCTCCTGAACATCGAGCGTACCGGCGTCGAGCTTCACTTTCTGCAGGTCGGCGAGGCCGGGCCAGAGCGCCTTGCCCTTCTCGGCATAATCATAGAAGCCCTTGCCGTTCTTGCGTCCCAGGCGCTGCAGATCGACCACCATCGTTTTCAGCAGGGCTTCCTGGCGGGCGTCGATCGCGGCTTCGCCCAGGTCTTGCTTGGTCGCCTGCAGGATCTTCCAGCCGAGGTCCAGCGCCACTTCATCGTTGAGCGAGAGCGGCCCGACGGGCATGCCCGCCATCTTCGCGACATTCTCGATCATCGCCGGCGGAACGCCTTCCGCCAGCATGAGATGCCCCTCGCGGATGTAGTTCAGCACGCAGCGATTCGCGAAAAAGCCGCGGCAATCATTCACGACAATCGGCGTCTTCCTGATGGCTCGCACGAAATCGAGCGCCACCGCGAGCGCGCGGTCCTTCGTGCGCTTGCCGAGGATGAGTTCGACCAGCAGCATCTTCTGGACCGGCGAGAAGAAGTGAATGCCGATGAACTGGCTCGGGCGCTCGAAATATTCCGAGAGCGAGGAGATCGGCAGGGTCGAGGTGTTGGAAGCGAGGATCGTCTTGCGGCCAATGTTCCCGGCGATCTTCCGGATGACCGTTTCCTTGACGGCGCGGTCCTCGAACACGGCCTCGATCACGAGGTCGCAGCCCTTGAGCAGCGAATAATCCGCCGAGGGCGTGATGCGGGCAAGCAGGGCATCGCGGTCCGCGCTCTTGGCGCGGCCCTTCATGATCTGATCGCTCATCAGCTTGTGCGAATAGGCCTTGCCCTTCTCCGCCGCTTCCAAGTCGCGGTCGATCAGCACCACGTTGATGCCGGCCTGCGCCGCCACATAGGCGATGCCCGCGCCCATGAAGCCCGCACCGACGACGCCGATGCGCTTGAACTTCGTCGGCGGGATATCCGCCGGGCGGCGCGCGCCCTTCTCGAGTTCGCCCTTGGAAAGGAACAGCGAGCGGATCATCGCCGCCGCTTCCGGGCTGCGCAGGATTTGCGCGAAATAGCGGCTCTCGACGCGGAGTGCGAGGTCCATGGGGAGCTGGAGGCCCTCATAGACCGCCTTCAGGATGGCCTTCGCGGCCGGATAGTTATCGGAGGTCTCGCGGCGATAGATCGCGTTGGCCGGCGGCCAGATCATCATGCCCGCGGGCGAATGCACCTTGCTGGAAGGCAGCTTGTAGCCCTCCGTGTCCCACGGCGCTTTGGCGTTAGGGTTCGCCTTGATCCAGTCCTTCGCGGCCTGGATGATTCCGTCACGCGGGCCAACGGCATGCACGAGGCCCATGGAGCGGGCCGCCGCCGGCTTGATCTGGTCGCCCTTGAACAGCATCTGCAGGGCATCGCCGGTCTGCATCAGGCGGGCGACGCGTTGCGTGCCGCCGGCGCCGGGGAAAAGCCCGACCTTGATCTCCGGCAGGCCGACGCGGGTCTTGTCGCTATCCGACAAGATCCGGAAATGGCAGGAGAGCGCGAGCTCGAACGCCCCGCCGAGGCAGGTGCCATGCACCGCCGCCGCGAAGGGCTTCCCGCAGGTCTCGAGCTTCCGGTATAGGAGGCTCAGACGCGCGGTGGCCTCGAAGAAGAAGGCCATGGCGGGCTCTTCGCCCCTGGTCTTCACGAGCCTGGCATATTCCATGCCGAGGCCCTGGAGCATGGTGAGGTCCGCGCCGCCCGAGAAGGCCTCCTTGCCCGAGGTGATGACACAGCCCCTGATGGCTTCCGTGCCGACCACGTGATCGATGATCTGGTTCAACTCGGCCATCACGTTCTGGTCGATGACGTTCATCGACTTGGCCGGGCTGTCCCAGGTCGCCAGCGCAATGCCGTCAGCGTCGGTTTCAAGGCGGAAATGGGTGAGGTTCATCGGAATTCTCCGTTCCGCCAGAGTTAGACGCGCTCGACGATCATCGCCGTGCCCATGCCATGGGCGACGCAGAGCGTGACGAGGCCGGTATTAAGGTCGCGGCGCTCGAGTTCATCGATGATGGTGCCGAGGATCATCGCGCCGGTCGCGCCCAGCGGATGGCCCATGGCGATGGCGCCACCATTCACGTTGACCTTCCCGGGGTCGATGTCGAAGGCCTGGATGTAACGCAGCACCACCGAGGAGAAGGCTTCGTTGATCTCGATGAGGTCGATATCCTTCATCACCATGCCCGTGCGCTCGAAGAGGCGCCGCGTCACATCCACCGGGCCGGTCAGCACCAGCGCGAGATCAGAGCCGATGGTCGCAAAACCGCGGATGCGGGCGCGGGGCTTCAGACCGGCCTTGCGGCCCGCCGCCTTGCTGCCGACGAGAACCGCCGCCGCACCATCCACGATCCCTGAGGAATTGCCGGCATGGTGGACATGGTTGATCTTCTCGACCTCCGGATGGCCCTGAGTGGCCACCGCGTTGAAGCCGCCCTGCTCACCCATCATCGCGAAGGAAGCCTTGAGGCCGCCAAGCGCCTGCATATCGGTATTCGGGCGGATGGTTTCATCGCGTCCGAGGATGGTCAGCCCGTTCACATCCTTCACCGGCACGACCGATTTCGAGAAGCGGCCCTCTTCCCAGGCGGCGGCGGCGCGTCTGTGCGAGGAGACCGCGAAGGCATCGCAATCGTCGCGCGTGAAGCCGTATTTCGTGGCGATGAGATCCGCCGCCACACCCTGCGGCGCGAAATAGGAGGGGATCGCCACGCTGGGGTCCACCGCCGGCAGCATGCCCGAAGCGCCCATGCCGACGCGGCTCATGCTCTCGACGCCGCCGCCGACCAAGAGATCCTTCTGGCCCGCCATGACCTGCGCCGCGCCGGCCGCGACCGCATCGAGACCCGAGGCGCAGAAGCGGTTGATCTGGATGCCCGGCACCTGGAAGCCGTAATCCGCGGCAATCGCGGCCGAGCGGGCAATATCGCCCGAGGCCTCTCCCACAGGGTCGACGCAGCCCAGGATCACATCCTCGACCACGCCCTTTTCGAGGTGGTTGCGGGTCGCGAGCGCGCGCAAGGCAGTTTCGGCGAGGCGAACCGCCGTCACCTCATGCAGCGAGCCATCAGCCTTGCCCTTGCCGCGCGGCGTGCGGACGTGATCGTAGACGAATGCGTCGGCCATGAGGGCCTCCCGTTCTGACGTGCTATTCTTGAAACTCGGGAAAGCGGCGCGCCCGTCGCGTGCCGCCGGATTTCAGAAGGCTTCCGCCGGCAAAGCCATGATGGCATCCGAACCGGCGGAGATGCGGGCGAGATGCGCGCCGGTCTCGGGCAGCATCCGCTCCATGAAGAAACGGGCGGTGACGAGCTTGGTGTTCATGCGCCCGGTTGAACCATTCGCACCCGCCGCGAGCTTCTCGGTCGCAACCTTCGCCTGCATCGCCCACATATAGCCCATGGCCACGAGGCCGAAAAGGTGCATGTAATCGGTCGCGCCCGCGCCGGCATTGTCCGGCTTGGCAAGCGCGTTCTGCATGAACCACATCGTCGCCTGCTGGAGATGGCCCAGCGACTTGGCGAGCGGCGCGAGCAAGGGCTTCAGCGCTTCGTTCGTCTCGTTCGCCTTGATGAAGCCCTGCACCTCGTTGAAGAAGCTCATCACGGCGCGGCCGCCATCGCGCGGCAGCTTGCGACCCACGAGATCCATCGCCTGAATGCCGTTCGCCCCTTCATAGATCATGGCGATGCGGGCATCGCGCACGAACTGGCTCATGCCCCATTCTTCCACATAACCATGGCCGCCGAACATCTGCTGGGCCTTCACGGCATTGTCGAAACCGAGATCGGTCAGCACGCCCTTCAGCACCGGCGTCATCAGGCCGAGATGATCGTCGGCCTCCTGGCGGGCCTTCTCGTCATCCGAGCGATGGGCGACATCGCTCTTCAGCGCGGTCCAGAGCACCAGCGCGCGGGCCGCCTCGTTGAAGGCGCGGATGGTGAGCAGCGTGCGACGCACATCCGGGTGAACGATGATCGGGTCGGCGGCCTTCGCCGGCTCCTTCGCGCCGGTCAGCGCGCGGCCCTGGATGCGGTCCTTCGCATAGGCGACCGCGTTCTGATAGGCGACTTCCGACTGCGCGAGGCCCTGAATGGCCACACCGAGCCGCGCCTCGTTCATCATCACGAACATGGCGTTGAGCCCCTTGTTCTCCGCGCCGACGAGCCAGCCGATCGCGCCATCATAGTTCATCACGCAGGTCGCATTGCCATGAATGCCCATCTTGTGCTCGATCGAGCCGCAGGAAACGGCATTGCGCGCGCCGAGGCTGCCATCGGCATTGACCAAGAACTTCGGCACCACGAAGAGCGAGATGCCCTTCACGCCCTCCGGCGCACCTTCGATTCGGGCCAGAACAAGATGGATGATGTTCTCGGTCAGGTCATGCTCGCCGGCCGAGATGAAGATCTTCGTGCCGAAGATCTGGTAAGAGCCATCGCCCTGCGGCACGGCCCTGGTCTTGATGAGGCCGAGATCGGTGCCGCAATGCGGCTCGGTGAGGTTCATCGTGCCCGACCACGGCCCCTCGATCATCTTCGGCAGGTAGATGCGCCTGATCTCCTCCGAGGCATGGGTGTGCAGTGCGGCGATCGCGCCCATGGTCAGGCCCGGATACATCGAGAAAGCCATGTTCGCGGAGGAGGCGAACTCGTTCATGATCGCGCCAACCGTGTAGGGCAGGCCCTGCCCGCCATATTCCGGATCAGCCGAAAGCCCCACCCAGCCGCCACCGGTATAGGCTTCATAGGCTTCCTTGAAGCCTTTCGGCGTGGTCACGCGGCCATCGGCATGGCGGGCGCAGCCTTGCTGATCGCCCGAGCGGTTCACCGGCTGGAGCACTTCCTCGCAGAGTTTCGCGCCTTCCGTGAGGATCGCCTCCAGCATGTCCGGCGAAAGATCGGAGAAGCCCGGCAGGTTGCCATATTTCTCAATGCCGAGCACGTCATTGAGCAGGAAGGACACCTCGGCGGTCGGCGCGCGATAGCTCGGCATGGAAATTCCTCCCGGTAAAACCTTGCTAGCCTCGTAGAGGACGAAACTTGATCGTTTACATATGAACTATCATCCGCCTTGTAAAGCCCCGTTCTCAACAAAGGTCGCAGGAAGTCGGCAAAAGACAACGATGATCTGCATCGCCGCGACAAAAGAAAAGGGCGACGCCAGGCGCCGCCCTCCAAAATGACCGGATTTTGCCGAGAAAATCAGAACAGGCGGAGCACGCTCTGCTCGGCCTGGGTCGCGAGCGAGAGAGCCGTGGAGGCAAGCTGCTGGCGCGTGTTGAGCGTGACCAGCTTCGCTGCTTCCTCGTTCTGATCGGCCAGCACGAGGAGATCCGAGCCGGTCTCGAGCGTCTCGATCATGCTGTTGGTGAAGTCCTGCCGGGTCTGCACGACCGAGAGGTTCGAGCCGAAGGTCGAGGCCTGGTTGCGCAGCTTGGTAAGGCCATTGGTGAGGTTGCCGATGGCGTCGTTGATATCCTTGTCGGACTGGAAGTTGTTGGTCGAGGCCGCGATACCGAGGCCCGTTGCGTTGAACTTCACGCCCGAAATGGTGATGGACGCCGTATTGGCTTCGTTGAACTGCACTTTCAGCGAGCCGTTATCGAGCAGATTCACACCATTGTAGCCCGAATCCGAAGCCAGCTGGTCGATCTGGCTGCGGAGCGCATCGAACTGCTTCGCGAGATCCTTGCGGGTCGAGTTGGTGGCGGCGCTGGCGGTCAAGGTTGCGCCGCCGAAAAGGGTGCCGACCTTCGCTGCAGCCGAGCCGGAGACGGCCAGGCTGGAGCCATCGAGCGATTCGACAACAAGCTGGCCCTGGCCGTTGAGCGAGGCCTGAATCTTCTGCGGGCCCGAGCTGGGGTTCAGCGTGGCGTTGCTGTTGATGGCGGAAATCACATCATCGACATCGTCACCCGCGGCAAAGGTGAAGGCGGCCGTGCCGTTGACGGTGATCGTGTCACCCACCGCGAAGCCGCCAGCGCCAGCGGTCGAAAGAACCGTGCTGCCGGTGAGCGCCGTGGTGTTCGTACCCGTCACCTTCGGTGTCGTCGAGGTGGATTGCAGCGCCTGGCGAGCGGAGGCCTGGGCGGACTCGACCAGCTTCGTCAAGGCCTTGATGCCCTTGTCGGCCGCCTCGATGACTTTCACGCCCTGGCCGATCGAGTCCAGCAGCGAGGAAAGGTCCCGCGCGCGGTTCGAGAGGCTCGATGAGGTGAAGAAGTTGACAGGGTTGTCCAACGCGGAATTCACGCGCTTGCCGGTCGCCAGTTTGAGCTGTTGCTGCTGCTGGGAAGCGGTTGTCGACTTGATCGCGGCGAGGGACTGACGGACGCCGACGGAGAGAGTGATATCAGCCATGATGGCACCTTTCTGGCCAGGAGTAACCCGGGCCCATCGCCCGGTAATACGACCTTAGGTTGTAGATTCCTAAATAATCGTTGAGGTTGCAATAGCGAATTGATACACGCTTGAATTGTTCGCGCTTCCTGCGATTCGGCCCCTTTTTGCTTCCCTCAAAGCGGTTGGCCTTTCGGGATCGGCAAGAACAGATTTCATCGCGCCAGGCGGCGGGGGCAAGTCATGAACGAAAAAGAACTGGTTCGTCGAATCATTGATTTTGGATTCATCATAAAGGCGCAGCTTTACTCTGAAAATACCGAGATGCTTCGATCCATCATGAACATCATGATCATGGAAGCGGAGGATGTTCTTGAGGAAATGAACGCCTCTTCCGGTGATTCCACTTCCTCCGAAGGTGAACAACGCTTCGGATCAACCTGATCAAACAATCCGATGAACGGAGCCAGGCCCCGGGCAGGAATCGCGCCGTTCCTGGTGGCTTCGTCTGCGCAAGCCGTCCGCGTTTTTTACAACCTCAGGCAGCAGCACCAGGCAAATTTCGCCTGTTTTTTAACGAAGTGTTTACCATAACAGGAAAAGCTGTCTGCACGGGGGGAAAACGGCCGGATCAAGCTCTGATTCGCACCTTCCCGTCGGCGGCGTCGGCCGCTGCATCGAACATCGGGATGCGGATCGGACAATGGCGAATGCAATGCCGTGGAGCGTGCGGGGAATCGACCCTGAAATCCGCGAACAGGCCGTGGAAGCTGCCCACCGCTCCGGCCTTTCAGTCGGCGAATGGCTGAACCATGTCCTGGCCGGCAACCTCGATGACGAGGATGACGAGCCCGCCACTTCGCGCGGCCGTCGGCGCAAGTCCTCCCGCGGGGAAGCGCTGAACGATCGACTGGAGCGCCTCGGACGCAACCGCACTGCCACCGCCGCGCATCGCATGCGTGATTCCGGGCCGGAGAATGGCCGCATCCTCGATCTGATCGAATCCGCCTTGCAGGCAATCGAGCGCCTGGAGCGCAAGACCCCCGGGCCTTCCCCGGCTGCTTCGCGCGACTCATCCGATCCCAACCGCGTCGTCGATGACCTGGAGCGTCGCCTCGAAATTCCCCAGCGGGCGCCGAGCGGCCGTCCAGCAGCCTTCCTGCAGCCGGGCCGGATCGAGGACGCCGAATTCCATCGTGCCGTTTCCGAGATTGACGAGCGGCGCCGCATGCTCGACGAAGCCGCCGCGAGCCGACCGGAGCGGGGGGCCAACAACAACGCCATCGACGCCATGCGCCAGCAACTCGACATCCTGCTCGAGCGCATAGAGGATATGCGTGGCCAGACCGACCGCGAGACCGTGCCGTTGCAGGAGCGCATCGACCACATCGCCAGTCGCCTCGAAAGCTGGCATGATCGTCCGCATGAGGACACCGCGCTCATTCGGCGCGACCTCGCGAGCCTCGCCGCAACCATCGAAACGCTCTCGCCCCAGCGCCTCCTCGGCATGGTGGAAAATGCCGTTGCGAGCGTGGCTGAGAAATCCTTCGGCCAGCATCGCAGCCCGCTGCCCGAGCGGCTTCTCGCGCCGATTCTTGATGTCCAGCAGGAAATCCGCGACATCCTCGGCGAACTTGCTTCATCCCGCTCGTCGGACCGGCTGAGCCAGGAAGTCCATCTCATCGCGCGCCGGCTCGATGAGATCAGCCGCCAATCGACCGACGCCGAGCGCATCGAGGATGTGCTGCGCGAGACCAACGCGATCAAGAGCCTCATCGGACAGGTCGTGCGGTCCCAGCCGCTGGAGGGCCTCGTCTTCCAGATGGAAACGCTCGGCAAGCACCTCGAGAATTTCCGCTCCGATCCGAATCGCCGCGCCGAGCGCGCGGTGATGGATGCCGTCCAGGAAATCCGCGACCGCGTGGAACGGCTTGACCCCAAGGCCGCTTTCCAGTCACTCGAGCAGCGTCTCTCCGCCATCGCGGCCATCGAACATCGCCTTGGTGCCCTCACGGGCATTGAGCGCCGCCTCGATGAAATTGCACGCGACGTCAGCCGGATCGCCAAGGCACAGCAGCCTTTGCCGCACCTTGATTCCATTGCAGAACGGCTGGAGCGCATTGACCGCGTGCTCGGCGACACGCGAGGCCAGCCGCTGGCGGCCTTCGGCAGCCTCGCCGAGAAGATCGAGAAGCTTGGAACCTCGCTCGACCGGGCGCAGGCACCTGCTGTCAGCGATGAGCTGATGGACATGCTCGAGCGCCTCTCGGCCCGCATGGCGGAAGCCGAAACACGCTCGGACACGCATACGCTGGATGCGCTCCAGCATGAGATTTCCCGTCTTGGCAAGAAACTCGACATGCCCGCCGGCGTGCCGGCCGGCCTTGAAGGCCTCCAGAAGGCCGTCGAGACGCTGATGAACCAGTTCGATACGGCCCGCACCGATCTGCGTGAAGCCGCAGCCGAGGCCGCCGAACGCGCCGCGCGCGAGGCCATCCGCTCGATCGCGCGCGACGAGACTACCGATACGCTCGCGGCGGAGGGCCTGCTTCTGCTCAAGCGCGATCTCGGCGACTTCAAGACCGCCCAGACCGAAGCCGATCGCCGGACACGCCAGACGCTGGAAGCTTTGCATGGCACGCTTGAGGGCCTCGCAAACCGCCTCGGCGGCATGGAGACCGGCCTTCCGGTCCCTGCGCCACGTGCGGCGCCCAGGCCGCCATCAGCCCCGGCTCATGCAACCGCCCCCGCACCCGCCCCTGTACCCGCCCCTGCACCCGCTTCTGCTTCGGGGATGCCACGCGCGGATATCCCGGCTCCGGCCCTGCCGCCGGCAACTCCGATGCGGATGCCGGAAACCGCCCAGAAATCGCCCCCCTCGACGATGGCCTCCCGCGTGAACTCCTCGGCAGATGTGCCGGAAAATCCCCCGGATCTGCCGCTGGAACCCGGCCTGCGTCCAGGACAGCCGCGCCCGGCCGACAGCATGCAAGGAGCATCCGGCGCGCAAGTGCCGGCGGTGGCCGATCCACGTGCGAATTTCATCGCGGCTGCCCGTCGTGCCGCACAGGCGGCGGCAGACCAGAGCCAGCAGGTTCTCGCCGACGAGAAGACCGACCGGAAAGCCGCCAAGGCCGCCCGAAAGGCGGCGAAGGCGGCAGCGGCCGGAACAGACGGAGCCCCCCAGGCCTCGTTCCTGGCCCGCGCCCGCAGGCCGATCCTGCTCGGCCTGGCCGCACTCGTCCTCACCCTCGGTGCCATGAAGTTCCTGCTGACGCGAGACAGCGGCAAGGCGCCTGCTCCACCCGCGCCACCCGCGATCGAGCGCCCTGCCGTCGAAAGAACCGAGCCCGCGAAGCCCCAATCGGCGCCGGAGCGCACCGGCTCGATCGCGACCCCAGCGGTCGAGCCCTTGGGCAAACGCACGACGCGGCTTACCGATTCAGTCCCCATCGCGCAGGCTGATCCGATGACCGTGGGCTCCATCACCGCGCAAGGCACGGCCCGCCCGATCGAGACCGGTCGCGAGGTGCTCGCAGAACTCGGTCGCGAAACGAAGATCGTCGGGCAGGATCGCCTGCTTGATACCGCAACCGGCGGCAATGCCGCGGCCATCTTTGATATGGGCTCACGGCTTGCGGATGGACGCGGCGTGGCGCGCGATCCGAAGCTTGCGGCACGCTGGTTCGAGCAGGCGGCGGCACAGGGGCACGCCCCCTCGCAATATCGCCTCGCGAGCCTCTATCGTGAAGGGCGCGGTGTGGCAAAGGACGCCGCGCTGGCTTTCCAGTGGTTCGATCGCGCGGCAGCGCAGGGCCATGTGCTGGCCATGCACAATGCCGGCGTGCTGCTGGCCGAGGGTGTGCATGGCGCGCCGGATTATGCCGGTGCAGCACTCTGGTTCCGCCGCGCCGCCGAGCACGGCGTGAAGGATAGCCAATTCAATGTGGCCATCCTCTTCGCCCGCGGACTTGGCGTGAACCAGGATCTCGGCGAGGCCTATCGCTGGTTCTCGCTCGCCGCGATGCAGGGCGATCCAGATGCCGGCAAGAAGCGCGATGACATCGCGGCGCGGCTTACCAAGGAACAGCTCGCCAAGGAGCGTGACCGCCTGAAGTCTTTCAAGACGACCGCACCCAACCTGAATGCCAACGAACCCGGAAACTGGGACAGGACCGCCGCTCTGCCCTTCCCGCCCATCGGGCGGCCGGGAGCACCGGCACAGTAACAGCCTCTGGTCGGTTGACGAGCCGGAGCTGAGGATCGAGAAGAGGCCGCACGGCGAGAGCTTGCGGCCTTCCGCTTTTCCTTGCCACCGGAGGCGCATCACCGGATGCAGATCTACCTGCCCATTGCCGAGTTGCCGCTGAACCTGTTCCTGCTGCTTGGCATGGGCGCGGCCGTGGGCTTCATCGCCGGCCTTTTTGGCGTGGGCGGAGGCTTCCTGCTCACGCCATTCCTGATCTTCATCGGAGTGCCGGCCCCGGTGGCTGTCGCCACCTCATCGGTGCATATCGCAGCCTCGTCGGTCACCGGCGCGCTCACCTATTGGCGAAGGCAGGCGCTGGATGTGCGGCTGGGTGCCGTGCTGATTGCCGGCGGCGTGCTGGGCGCTTTTCTGGGCGTGATATTCTTCAACCAGATGCGCCAGCTGGGCTTTCTCGACCTCATCATCACGCTGTCCTACGTGACATTGCTGATGTCGATCGGCTGCCTGATGTTCGTGGAAAGCATCGGCTCCATGATCGAGAAGCGCGTGCAGCGCGGCAAGCCTGTTCCGCCCGTGCCCCCGCCCCCGGAGAGGGCCTGGCACCAGCGCTTTCCACTGCATCTGCATTTTGTCCGCTCCAAACTGAACACGAGCGTCATTCCGGTGGTGACCCTCGGCACGGTCATCGGTTTCGTGGGCGCCGTGCTGGGCATCGGCGGCGGCTTTCTCGTGGTGCCCGCCCTGATTTATCTGTTCCGGATTCCCACGAATGTGGTCGTCGGCACCTCACTGCTGCAGATTCTCATGACGATGATCGTCGCGATTTTCCTGCATGCCACCATCAGCCAGGCGGTGGACATCATCCTGGGGCTGGTTCTGGTGGTCGGCGGGGTCATCGGTGCGCAATTCGGCGTGCGCACGGGGCAGACTCTCAAGGGCGAACAGTTCCGCCTGCTGCTGGCCATGCTCATCCTCGCCGTGGGCGTGCGCTTCGCTTTCGAGGTCGTCGGCCGCCCGCTCGATCCCTTCGTGATCTCGGCCGTCGAGGTGGAGCGATGAATCGCCTTGTCCCGTTCCTGTTGCTGGCGCTTGCTTGCCTTTCGGGCCTGCCTGCGCGGTCGCAGGAACTGGTGCTGACCCTTTCGACCCGTGAGGTCGCGATCACCTCGACCTATACCGGCGCGGATGTGACGGCCTTCGGTTTCATCGAACGCGATGTGCGCAGCGTGACGCGCGCCGCGCCCTTCGAGATCATCGCCACCGTGCAGGGACCCGTGGGGGATATCGTGGTGCACAAGAAGGGGCAGCTCGGTCCGATCTGGCTGACGGCGGCCCGCGAGCGCTTCGCGCGCATCCCCACCTATTTCGCGCTGCTCAGCGCCCGCCCCGTGGGCGAGATGGTGACGGACGAAACCGCGCAGAGGCTGAAGCTCAGCCTTACGGATTATCTTCCGCCGCTCGACACCCTGCCTGCGCCGGAACAGGCCGAACAGGCCGAGTTTCGCCAGGCGCTGCTGCGCCTTAGGCAGGAGGAAGGCGCGCTGGTCATCGACCCCAAGGCGATCACCATGGTGCGCCCCAACCTCTTCACCGCGAGGGTGAATGTGCCGGGCAAGGCCCCGGTTGGGCTTTACGTGATCAATGTCTCGGTGGTCTCCGAGGGTGTGGTCTTGCGCACCTCCCAGACTGGCTTCGTGGTGCGGAAGGTCGGCTTCGACGCCGCTGTGGCGGATGCAGCGAAGAACCGAGCGCCGCTTTATGCGCTGGTAACCGTGCTGGTGGCGGTTCTGCTCGGCTGGGTAGCAAACTTTGCTTTCCGGCGGGATTGACGGGAAAAGTTAGCGCCGCATCGCGAGCGCGTGGAACGGCACAGGGTGGATTGCCTCACGCGCGATGAGATAGGCGCGCGCATCCACGCCCCAGCCGAGATCGCTGATAGGCCGATCCGTCACGTCGAGAGCGCCCGTGAGGCAGCCGAAGGCCGGCATCAGCAGCCTCTCGCGCGAGGCGAGAAAGCAGCGCCGCCGTTGCATGCCGGCGCGCGTCGCGAGCCGTGCCGCCGGGTGCAGGTGGCCCACGATTTCCGGTCTTCCATCCGCTTCCGGTTCATGGCGCAGGCGCACGCCACCGAGATCGAGATGCCCAAGGCTTTCGCCCGGCAAATCCGCCGGGTGATGCGGATCATGGTTTCCGGTGATCCAGATGAAGCGCACCCGCTCCGCCAGCCGCGTGAGGATCATCGCTGCCGGCGAACCGGCCTCTGGCACCAGATCGGCCCGATGGAAGCTGTCACCCAGCAACACGAGTCTTTCGGGGCGCAGCCGCCTCACGGCGGCCTCGAGGCGCGCCAGGGTTGCCAGGCTGTCATAGGGCGGGAGCATCTGCCCGAACCGCGCCAAGGCGGCGGATTTCTCGAGATGCAGGTCGGCCACGACGAGCATGCTTTCCTCCGGCAGGAAGGCCGCTCCGGAGCAGTCGAGCATGAGGCGCAGGCCCGCGATCCGGCATTCATGGCCGGCCAGTTCCATTTCTGCACCCGCCACAGCGCCCCTCATGCCCCGATTTCCTCCATCAGCCGCGCGGCTTCCTCGCCGATCGCGGCATCGCGCGCCTCGCCATAGACCGGCTCCTTGCCGATCTCGAGCAGGATCGGCACCGAGAGCGGGGAGACCCTCTTCAGCGGGTGATGCATGATTCGCCCCCGGATGCGCATCAGCATGTCCGAGAGGCGGCGAAGATCAAGCAGCGCGCTCGCCGCATCGGCCCGCGCGGCCTTGAGCAGGATGTGATCCGGCTCGTGCCGGCGCAGCACATCGAAGATGAGGTCGGTCGACATGGTGACGGCCCGTGCCTTCTTCTCCATGCCCGGAAAGCGCCGCTCGATCAGCCCGGCGATCACGGCGCAATGGCGGAAGGAGCGCTTCATCAGGGCGCTTTCCTCCAGCCATTCCTCGAGATCGTCGCCAAGCATGTCGGGCGCGAAAAGTTCGGGCAGGAAGGATTCGTGGCGCTTCGCCTCTGATGCGACATCGCCGAGCATCCAGATGCCGAGGGCATAATCATTGGCCACGAAACCGAGCGGCTTCAGCCGCGCGCGCTCCAGCCGGCGCGTGAGCAGCATGCCGAGTGTCTGATGCGCGAGCCGCCCCTCGAAGGGATAGGCCACGAGATAATGCCGCTCGCCGCGCGGGAAGGTTTCCACCAGCAGATCCTCCGGCCCGGGCAGGCGCGATTTCTGCCGCTGGAGTTCCAGCCAGGCCGAGACCTGATCGGGCAGGGCGATCCATTCCTTCGGTGTGGCCAGCATCTGGCGCACCCTTCGGGCCAGATGCGTCGAGAGCGGGAATTTCCCGCCCGCGTAAGATGGCACCATGGGGTCACGCGCCGAGGTTCGGCTGACGATCACGCGATCCTCCGCGAGGCCCTCGAATTTCAGCACCTCGCCGGCGAACACGAAGGTATCGCCCGGCACGAGGCCTTCCGCGAAATATTCCTCGACCTCGCCGAGCAGGCGCCCGAAGCGCAAGGCCTTGCCGCTGCCCACGGTCTTGTTGTGACCCAGGGGCTTGCCGAGATGCACCTTGAGCATCGTTGATTCGACAATCGTGCCGACATTCATCCGGTAGCTCTGCGCGATGCGCGCATGCGCGACGCGCAGACGGCCCTCCTTGTCGCGCTTCACGCGGGCGAAGCGCTCATAGGCCCTGAGCGCGTAGCCACCATCGATGACGAAGGCGAGGACCCTGGAGAAATCCTCTTCCGATAGGTCGGCATAGGGAGCGGCGTCGCGGATTTCCGCCAGAAGCTCCGCCTCGGATCGCGGCTCGGCGACGAGCATCCCCATCACATGCTGGGCCAGCACATCCAGCGCGCCGGTTCGCTTCGTCACCGCGTCCTGTTCCTTCGCGAAGGCCGCCTCGATCGCCGCGCGACATTCCAGCACCTCGAAGCGGTTCGAGGGCACCAGCAAGGCGCGCGAGGGCTCATCGAGCCGGTGATTGGCGCGGCCAATGCGCTGAAGAAGCCGGCTCGCGCCCTTCGGAGCCCCGACATGGATGACGAGATCGACATCACCCCAGTCGATCCCGAGATCAAGGGTCGAGGTGCAGACCACGGCATCCAATTGGCCTGCGGCCATCGCGGCTTCCACGCGCCGTCTTTGCCCCACATCCAGCGAGCCGTGATGCAGCGCGATGCGCTTTCCCGCCTCGTTCTCGTTCCAGAGGAGCTGGAAGAGATACTCCGCCTGCATGCGCGTGTTGACGAAGACGAGGCTGAGCTTCGCCTTGCCAATCTCGGCGTAGATCTCCCTGATCGCGTGGCGCGCGGAATGCCCGGCCCAGGGCAGGCGCTCCTCGGTTTCGAGCATGGTAAGGATGGGCTCGGCGGCTTCTTCCGGGGCCGCGAGCACGAGATCCGCCATCGCTTCGCAGCCGCCCTGCCCCGTGAGCCAGCGGCGCAGGTCGTCCGGCTCGGCCACCGTCGCCGAGAGCCCTGCCGTCACGAGGCCCGGCGACAGCGCACGCAGGCGCGCGAGGCCGAGGGCGAGCAGGTCGCCGCGCTTGTTGGGCGCGACCGCATGGATTTCATCGATGATCAGCCGGTTCAGCGAACCGAAGAGTTTCCCCGCCTGCGGATGCGCGAGCATCAGCGCCAGCTGTTCGGGCGTTGTCAGCAGGATATCCGGCGGGCTGGTCATCTGCCGGGCACGGCGGGAAGCAGGAGTATCGCCCGTGCGCGCCTCGATTCGGATGGGAAGACCCATTTCCGCTGCCGGAGTTTCAAGATTGCGCGCAACATCCACCGCCAGCGCCTTCAAGGGCGAGATGTAGAGCGTGTGAAGCCGCCGCACCGGGCGCGGCGCCATGAGGTCGATGAGGCTCGGGAGGAAGCCGGCGAGCGTCTTGCCCGCGCCCGTCGGCGCGATCAGCAGGGCGGAGCGGCCCGCCTCCGCCTTATCGATCATTGCATGCTGATGGGCGCGCAGGGACCAACCCTTCGCCGCGAACCATCGCGTGATCTTGTCGGGGAGTTCAGCCATCCCGCGACAGCACGTAAAGCGCGCCGGGCACCGGCTCGCCCCGGTCACGCCGGGCACTCACTTGCGCGCAATCGAGTATCACGAAACCGGATTCGCGTGCCCAGCGCAGGAGGTCCGCCTCGGCGTGATGCACGCGAAGATCGGCACCCACGCGGCTCGGCCCCTCGCCCGCATCCTGCACCGTGAAAGCGAAGAACCCATCACGGGTGAGCACGCGCCGGACTTCGCGGAAAAGGGGGGCGAGGTTCTCAATGTAGCAGAAGACATCCGCCGCGATCACGAGATCGGCCGATTGCGCGGGTTCGCCGGCAAGCCACAATTCGGCTTCCAAACAATCAAGGCGGCTGTAGAGGCCCGTTTCCCGCGCGATTGCCAGCATGCGCGAGGAGAGATCGACGCCATCCATGACGCCAAACTGTCCGGCGAGCGCCTTCGCCATCAGCCCCGTGCCGCAGCCGAGATCGAGCACGCGCGCCCATCGCTGCGCCCCCGCGACGCTCGCCAAAGCCCCCGCCAGCAATTCCGGCGCGCGATAATCGAGCGCGGACCCAAGATGCGCATCGAAACGCGGGGCGTAATCATCGAAGAGCGCGGCGACATAGCCTGTGGTGACCGCGCCACCCTCCGCGCCCATCCGGGCGAGAAAGGCGCGGGCGCCCAGCATGTCCGCCTCATCACCCCTCGCGACCCTCTCGAAGGCCGCGCGCGCTTCCGCCTCGCGGCCCAGGGCAAGCGCCGCCTTGCCGAGGCCGAGACGCGCGGGCAGCCAATCGGGAACCCGTTCGAGGGTCTGTTCGTAAAGGTCGAAGGCGGCTCGCGCATCGCCATCCGCCCATGCGCCTTCGGCATAAGCGAAGCGGCGATCGGCGAGCAAATCGCCGGAACCCTGCGCGAGACTGGCGGAACGGGCAGCGGAAGACATATGTCGGTGCTTACGCGATTTGACGGGCGGCGAGAACAGGCAAGACCATGAGACCTTCCGAACTGCTGCATCCGCGCCCGGAAGGCCTCTATTGCCCGCCCGGCGATTTCTACGTCGATGCGATGCGCCCGGTTGCGCGCGCGCTTATCACGCATGCGCATTCCGACCATGCCCGGCCCGGCCATGGCGCGGTGATGGCGAGCCGGGAAACGCTCGCGATCATGGGCCTGCGCCTCGGCGAAGGTTTCTGCGAGACGCGGCAGGAAGCGACGAACGGCGAGTGGTTGAATATCGGCGGCGTGGAGGTCGCGTTCTTCCCCGCCGGCCACGTGCTCGGCTCCTGCCAGATCGCGCTCAGATGGAAAGGCCTGACCATCGTCGTTTCCGGTGATTACAAGCGCGAGCCCGATGCCACCGCCGCTCCCTTCGAGGTCGTGCCGTGCGATGTGTTCGTGACGGAAGCGACATTTGGGCTTCCCGTTTTCCGCCATCCCGATCCGCATCGGGAAGTCGGCAAATTGCTGGTTTCGCTTCAGGAAAACCCGCATCGCGCCCATCTTGTGGGGGCATACTCGCTGGGCAAGGCGCAGCGCCTCATCCGCCATCTGCGCGAGGCGGGGTATGAAAGGCCGGTTTACCTTCATGGCGCGCTCGAAAAGGTGACCGGCTATTACGAAGAGGTGGGCATCGCATTGGGGCCGCTCGCGCGCGCCGCCGGCCTGCCGCGCGGCAGCCTCGCGGGCGAGATCCTGATCTGCCCGCCTTCGAGCCTGAGCGATATCTGGTCGCGGCGCTTCGCGGAGCCGCTCACGGTCGCGGCCAGCGGCTGGATGCGCGTGCGGGCCCGTGCACGCCAGAGGGGCGCGGAACTGCCGCTCGTCATTTCCGACCATGCCGATTGGGACAGCCTGCGCCAGACGATTCTGGAAACGGGAGCCAGCGAAATCTGGGTCACCCACGGGCAAGAGGATGCGCTCGTGCATTGGTGCCTTGGCCAGGGCCTCGCGGCACAGCCCCTGCATCTCGTGGGCTTCGGGGAGGAAGCGGCGGAGGATGCCGCGTGAAGGCTTTCTCGACGCTTCTTGACCGTCTCTCCCACGAGCCGCGCCGCACGGAAAAGCTGCGCCTTATCGTGCGCTATCTGCGCGAGGCGCCGGACCCCGATCGTGGCCATGCGCTGGCGGCTGTGGGTGGTGCGCTCGACATTCCGGCCGTGAAGCCCGCCAAGCTGCGCGCTTTGGTCTCCGAGCGGGTCGATCCGGTGCTCTTCAGCCTTTCCTATGATTTCGTCGGCGATCTCTCCGAGACCATCGCGCTGATCTGGCCGGCCCAGGTCACCGGCAAAGATGCGCCGCTCCACCTCGCGGAGGTGATTTCCACGCTCCTTTCGGCCAGCCGTCGCGAGGGGCCGGCCCTGATCGCCCGATGGCTCGACGAACTCGACGAAACCGGCCGCTGGGCCTTGCTGAAGCTCATCACCGGCGCTTTGCGCGTCGGCGTTTCGGCGCTTCTCGCAAGGCAAGCCCTGGCGGAATTCTCGGGCCATCCGGTGGAGGAGATCGAGGAGGTCTGGCACGGGGTAGAGCCGCCTTACACCGATCTTTTCGCCTGGCTGGAGGGACGCGGCCCAAGGCCAGACCCCTCCGCCGCGCTCACCTTCCGCTCGCCGATGCTGGCGCATCCGATCGAGGATCAGGATTTCGAGACCCTCGCGCCGTCCGAGTTCCATGCCGAATGGAAATGGGACGGCATCCGCATCCAGGCGGCGACGCGATCCAACGGGCTTGCACGGGATGTGCGGCTGTTCTCCCGCAGCGGCGATGACATCACCACCGCTTTCCCCGACCTCATCGAGGCCTTGCCGAAGGACGCGGTGATCGACGGCGAACTGGTGGTCGCGCGCGACACGGTGGTCGCGACTTTTTCGGATCTCCAGCAGCGCTTGAACCGCAAGAGCGTCTCGGCGGCCATGCTGCGCGATTCCCCCGTCGCGCTGATGGCCTATGACCTGCTGCAGATCGGCGGCGAGGATCTGCGCCCGCATTCCCTGCCCGCGCGTCGCGCGCGGCTCAAGACGCTGGTCGAGGCGAAAGCCCATCCGCGCCTCATGCTCTCGCCGGCCATCCCCTTCGCGACCTGGGAGGAACTCGCCGAGAAGCGGGCGCAATCCGCGGAGAACCCGGCCATCGAGGGCGTGATGCTGAAGCGGCTCAACAGCCCCTATCTCACGGGCCGCCCCAAGGGCTTCTGGTACAAGTGGAAGCGCGATCCGATGATCGCGGATTGCGTGATGATGTATGCGCAGCGCGGGCACGGGAAACGCTCCAGCTTCTATTCGGATTTCACCTTCGGCGTCTGGGAGGGCGAAAAGCTCGTGCCGGTGGGCAAGGCCTATTTCGGCTTCACCGACGAGGAACTGAAGGGCCTCGACCGCTTCGTGCGGCAGAACACCATCAACCGCTTCGGCCCGGTACGCGAGGTCGTGCATGCGCCGGATTCCGGCCTTGTGCTGGAAATCGCCTTCGAGGGCTTGCAGGAATCGACCCGCCATCGCTCGGGTCTGGCGATGCGTTTCCCGCGCATCCACCGCATCCGGAATGACAAGAAACCAGCAGAAGCCGATCGGATCGAAACCCTCAGATCGCTTCTGCGGAAGGCGTGATCGGCAAAGCATGGGGCTTGCGCGATTGCAACGCCCTGACGCCCGCGCGCAAAAGGTCGGCTAGCCTTGCGACAAGGATCAGCAGCAGGCTGCCCAGCATCAGGCACAAGGCCGGGCGCTCCTGCAAGGCGGCTTCGGCCGGCAGCAGGAACAGCAATGCCATGGGAGCCAGCACAAGAAAGCGCGCCAGCAGCAGCCGGGAGGAGCGCAACGCCTTCTCGCCTGCCCGCCGGTAGAGGCTGGTCTCGCTGATCAGCAATGCCGCGCCATGCATCAGCAGTCCGATGGCGATAAGGCCGATCAAGGGCGCGGCCTGCAGCCAGCCGGCCCCCAGCACTGCGGGCAACCCGCGCGAGGCGGCGATGGCCGGGCCGATCAGGCCCGGCTCGAGGCGAAGTTCGGAAATCGGGAAGCTGACCGAGTATCCGCGAGCGCGGCAGGCGCGGAACGAGTCAAGCACATCCCGTGGCGCCTCTCCACACACTTTCAGCCAGCCGAGAATGGCCTCGTCAAACACGAAGAGCGGCCAGCTCGCCGGCGGCTGGTCGGCGATCTGCGTGACGACGATCTCGTGCAGGCGAATGACCTCCATCATCACGAGCAAGGCACCGGCCAGCGCGATCATGAGCGCGAGCAGGGCAACCAGCATGCCCTGGCCCGCCCGTTCGCCGGCCGGACGCAGGGCGGAAGCAAGGCCGCCAAGGGCAAACCCCGCGACGAGATCGGGCAGCCCCTCTCGCCATTGGCCGGCGGGAATGGCGGTTGTCGCGTCACGCAGCATCATCGCCAGCGTGCCCTGCAGGCTTTCCAGCGGAAAGGCGCGTTCCACGAAGGCGGCGGCCCCCAGCGGAGCCACGGCCAGAACGAGACCCAGGAGAAGGATCGCCCGCGCGAGCCGCGAGAGGCCAGCGGCTCCGCCCAGAGCGACACCAAGGGCCAATCCCAGAATGATCGGGCCACGCAAAGCCTCGGCCTCGCGCTGGAGGGCGGCAGCGAAACCGGCGCTCACCGGCGGCAGCCACAGGGCGATCAGCACGAGAGCCATGATCGCCAGGGCCAGGCGCCGGAGCACGCCACCCATGGCAAGGATTTTTCCGCCGGAAACCCCGAAGCCCGCTTCTCGCGGGAGCAGCGCGATCGTGCCCAGCATATAGCCGGCGATGAGGCAGCCGGCCCGGACCGGGTTTTCGAGCGCAACGCCACCGCTGACGGCAAGCCCCGCAAGGAGCAGGATGACAAGGCGCGCCACCCGCCCGAAAGCCTGCGACCGCAGCCGCTCCGCCAGAAAGGGATCGAGCCGATTCGTCGCCGAAAGCACGATCATCAATCCGAAGGAGAGGGCCAGCAGCGCCTGAAGCGCCAGCAGGCCGAGCGGCGCTGGCAGGCCCAGCCACTCCCCGAGAACCAGAAAGAGCGTCCCGGCGGTCGTGATCGAGAAAACGAGAGTGGAAACCATGAAGCCGCCCTTCGCGCCTGCTTTTTCGCCGGGGCGGGAGCGGCTGTCAAACACCGATGGCTGCCTCAAGGGCAACAAACCTGACAGAATGTCGCAGGGTGCGGGTAATTGGATCGGATCATGGTGCAACCGCAATCCGCGTGTTAGCCTTAAAAAAAATCAACAGGCAACATTCCAAGGGGGAAAAGGGATGTCGGCAGGTCTTTCCACGCCTCTGTCCGCGGATGGCCGCGGCACCATCGTCATCGCCGACGATCATCCCTTGTTTCGCGGCGCGCTGCGTCAGGCGGTCAACGGCGTCTTCCGACACCTCCACGTGATCGAGGCCGGCACGCTTGAGGAAGCAACGGCGGCGATCTTGAACGAGCCGGAGGTCGATCTGGTGCTGCTGGATCTGAAGATGCCGGGCGTGAACGGTTTTTCCGGGCTCACCTTCCTGCGTTCGCAATATCCTTCCGTGCCGGTCATCGTGGTTTCGGGCATCGAGGATCCGGCGACCATCCGCACCTGCATCGAATTCGGCGCCTCGGGCTATATCCCGAAGACCTCCTCCATCGAGACCATGCACGGCGCGATCGCGACAGTGATCGGGGGCGGACAATGGACGCCACCGCATATCCGGCTCGATGTGGGGGCGGACAAGGAGACAGCCGATCTGGTCCGGCGGCTCGCCAGCCTCACCCCGCAGCAGATGCGCGTGCTGACCATGCTGTCCGAGGGTCTTCTCAACAAGCAGATCGCGTATGAACTCTCGGTCTCGGAGGCGACCGTGAAGGCGCATGTCTCGGCGATCCTGATGAAGCTTGGCGTCGAAAGCCGCACACAGGCGGTGATCGCCGCCTCGAAGATCGAGCTTCCGGCCTGATCAGCAGGCCGAACTCGCCCAGTCGCGCGCAGCGCGGCCCACCAGGGCGGAAAGTCCCTCCGGCGGCGCGGCGGCGGCCAGCGTGTCCTTGATTTCCTGAAGCAGCGCCGGCCCCTGATAGATCAGCGCGGTATAGAGCTGGACAAGATTCGCGCCGGCCTCGATCTTGGCCAGCGCATCCGCGCCGCTGGCGATGCCGCCGACGCCGACCAGCGGAAACCTGCCCTCGACGCGGAGCCATGTTTTCGCGAGCTTCACGGTGGAGGGCCGGAAAATCGGCCTGCCGGAAAGCCCGCCGGCTTCCTTTGCCTGCGCCTTGTCCTTCAGGCTTTCGGGCCGGGCGGTGGTGGTGTTCGAGACGATCATCCCGTCGATGGGGCGGCGCAGCGCCACTGCCACGATATCATCAAGCTGGAGATCGTCGAGATCAGGCGCGATCTTCAGCAGAACACGGGTCGCAAGGTTTGCCTTCGCGCGGGCATCGAGCGTGCGGTCGAGCAACTCCTCGAGGAAGGCCCTGCCCTGGAGATCCCGCAGGCCCGGCGTGTTCGGCGAGGAGATGTTGAGTGTCACGAATTCCGCATGCGGACCGAGGGTCTGGAGCAGCGCGACGTAATCGCCGATGCGATCGACGCTTTCCTTGTTCGCCCCGAGATTGATCCCGACAATCCCGGCCCGCCGGCGCTTCGCCAGGCGCTGGCGAACGGCTTCCATACCGCTGGAATTGAGGCCGTAGCGGTTGATGACCGCCTCATCCTGCGGAAGGCGGAAGACGCGTGGGCGCGGATTGCCGGGCTGGGGCTGCCGCGTGACGCCGCCGACCTCGACGAAGCCGAAGCCCAGCCGCAGCACGGCATCGGGCACGCGGGCATCCTTGTCGAAACCCGCAGCCATGCCCACGGGATTGGGG
>NZ_JBJTDY010000023.1:0-4874 GCF_046092605.1 Rhabdaerophilum sp.
TCAAGCGTCGGCACCAGCTTCTCGATGGAGGCGATGACGATATGCACGCGCGGCAGGATCTGCGTGAGATCGCCATTGCCTTCGTTCGTCACGATGACCGAGGAACCGGTTTCCGCGATGAGGAAATTCGCGCCGGTGATGCCAACATCGGCCGCGAGGAACTTTTCGCGCAGCATGGTGCGCGCTTCCGTGAGGAGCGAGCGCTTCTCGGTGAGGTCGCGGTTCGGATCAAGCTGCGTATGGACGCGGCGGAAATCCTTCTCGATCTGGTCCTTCGTGAGATGGACCGCCGGCGCGATGATGTGGCTCGGCGTCTCTCCCCGGAGCTGGATGATGTATTCGCCGAGATCGGTCTCGACCGGCACGATGCCCGCGGCTTCGAGATGGGCATTGAGCCCGATCTCCTCGGAGATCATCGACTTGCCCTTGGTTACGGTGCGAGCGCCGACCTTGCGGCAGATATCCAGCACGATGCTGCGCGCCTCGGCGGAATCGATCGCGAAATGAACGTGGCCGCCGCTGTCTTTCACCTTGGCTTCGTAACGCTCGAGGTAGAGGTCGAGATGGGCGAGCGTGTGGTTCTTGATCTCTCTCGCGCTCTCGCGCAGGGCCTCGAATTCCGGCAGGGCGTCGACCGCCTTCACGCGCTTGTCGATGAAGTTCTGCCGCACATTCTTCAGCGCGCGCGGCACCGAGCCATCGGCGATGGCCTTGCTCGCATTGTCCTTGAAGCTGTGGGAGGTGGGATGCACGCTCATGAGGAGGCTCCCGTTTTTCCAATGGACGGCCGGTCGGTCATGTCGGCCAGCACTTCCGCCACATGCCGCACCTCGACCTCCGAGCCCATGCGCGAGAGCTTGCCCGCGATGTTGAGCAGGCAGCCGAGATCGCCGGCCAGCAGGGTCTTCGCACCCGTGGCATTCACGTTTGTCGCCTTTTCGGTGGCGATCTGATCGGAAATCGGGCCATATTTCACGGCAAAGGTGCCGCCGAACCCGCAGCACACTTCCGCATCCCTGAGTTCCACCAGTTCAAGCCCCTCCACGGAGCCGAGAAGCTGTCGCGGCTGGCGCTTGATTCCCAGTTCGCGCAAGCCCGAGCAGCTGTCGTGATAGGTGCAGGAGCCGGAATGCTTCGCCTCGACCGCCATCACGCCCAGAACCTCCGTGAGGAAAGAGACCAGCTCATGGGTCTTGCCGGCCAGATTCTGCGCGCGGATCGCGAGACCCGGATCATCCTCGAAGAGTTCGGGGTAATGCTTCGCAATCATGCCGCCGCAGGAGCCCGAAGGCACGACCACGTAATCATAGCCCTCGAAGGCCTCGATCATCTGCAAGGCAAGATCGCGTGCCGTGCGCCGATCGCCCGAATTGAAGGCCGGCTGGCCGCAGCAGGTCTGCGATGGAACTTCCACCGCACAACCGGCCTTTTCCAAGAGCTTCGCGGCGGCGAAACCCACGGAGGGGCGCACGAGATCGACGAGACAGGTGGCAAAAAGCGCAACTCTTGGCCGGCTGGCCGGTTTGGGCATCCCCATGGATCGATCCGACACTCACCATCCGGGCGCCAGCGCCCGTCTCCCTTTGGTGCAACGGCCCGTTTTCCCTGGCAGGATCGGTCCGTTCTCCCTTGTATTTAGGCTTCCGGCACCACTGGCGGCAAGCGCATAAAAGGCGCATCCTGCCGGAAGGCCCTGCTTGCCGCGCATGGAGGGGATCTCAGACCAGCATGTCCGCCTCGCTGCCGAAGCTCCCGCATGATGCCCTTCGCCATGGCGAGGCCGAGCCGCCGGCTGGCCTCGGCACGCCGCTGGCCGATCTCGGACAAAGGCTGCAAAATACGGGATTCATATGGTTTTTTGCTGATCTCACGCATCTCCCTCCGGCGCTCTGCCCGGCCATGCCGGAGGAGGAAGAACAGGCGCGAATGCTGCCGGCAGGCCTGGCACGCGACGGCTGGCTCGCCCGGCGACGGCTGGCGCGGCAGGTGGTCGCAGAGGCGCGCGGGGTGAACCCGACCGATGTGGGCGTGGCGACAGATGTTCGGGGGCGCCCGGTTCTGGAGCGCGCCGGCCTCGGATTTCACGTCTCCTTTGCGGCCCGCGAGGCGCTGGCGCTGATCGGCATCGCCGATCGGCCGATCGGCATCGATCTTGAAATCGAAGTGCCGGACCTCGTCATTCCATTGAATGTCCTGCGGGAAGACGAGCGCGCCTGGCTCGCCGCGCAACCCGAGGCGTTGCGCGCTTGCGGCTTCCTACGAATCTGGACGGCCAAGGAAGCGATCGTGAAGGCGGTCGGGCAAGGTTTTCGCCTTGCGCCCGAGCAGATCATTCTTCCCGCACTTTCCGGCGGAGATGTGGATATCCGCAATTTGGCGAATTCAGGCGAAAATATGGCGGATTATCCTGAGCAGATCCGGTTGTCGATCTTGACGCGCGAGGCGCTTCGCGTGTTTGTCTCGCGATCGGATGGGGAAGCGCGCGGGGAAACGCGGGGCGTGAGCATTGCAGTGGCACAATCCACTGCGCGAGGACCGGCCACCCCGCTACGCCAACAGGGATAGAATGACCATGGAATGGATTACGCCTTATCTGGCGCCGCTCTTCAAGATCATCTGGATCGATCTCCTGCTCTCGGGTGACAATGCCGTGGTGATCGCGCTGGCCTGCCGCGCGCTTCCGCCGGAACAGCGCCGCATGGGCATGATCCTCGGTGCCGGCGCAGCGATCGGCCTGCGCATCATCTTCGCGATCTTCATCACCTACCTGCTCAACGTGCCCTTCCTGAAGGTGGTGGGCGGCCTTCTGCTGCTATGGATCGGCGTGAAGCTGGCCGTGGGCGAGGATGAGGACGCCCATAGCGTTGAATCGAGCGATAATCTCTGGCGCGCCGTGCGCACCATCGCGATTGCCGATGCCGTGATGAGCCTCGACAATGTTCTCGCCATCGCGGCGGCGGCGGGCGGCAATATCTGGCTCTTCGTCTTCGGCCTTCTCCTGTCGATCCCGTTGATCATCTTCGGCTCGCAGCTTCTCTCGACCCTGATCGACCGCTTCCCCGTCATCGTCTGGGGCGGCGCGGCGCTGCTCGGCTGGATCGCCGGCGAGATGCTGGTGACGGACCCGATCGTGATGGATTGGATCAAGGCCCTGAACCCCGCTTACCTGACCACCGTGCAGGAATCGGACGGTCATGGCGGGATGGTGTCGAAGATCATGCCGATCGCGGTCATCTTCTACGGGGCGGCCGTGGTCGGAGCGGCGGCGGTGCTGGGCATCGGCCACATCGTGAAAGGCCGGAAAACCGAAGCGGCCTGATCCGGCCGGCCATCGCTGCCAGATCATCGACCCGGGCTTCGGCCCGGGTTTTCTTGTTCGCCGATTCGCAACCGGGGACGAGGCGCAGGCATGTGCGCCCGGAACGGGGTCGGCCGGGAAAGTTTGGGGTGATGACGTGGCTTTTGGGAATGGTACAGTCGGGTGGACTTGAACCACCGACCTTCGGAGCCACAATCCGACGCTCTAACCAACTGAGCTACGACTGCATCCGGCGAGAGCCCTAGAGGCAAAACGCGACGATTTCAAGCATCTCTCGCGCACGAGATGAAAAAGCCGGCACGCGGATTTGCCACGCGCCGGCTCTGAAATGGCCTCTCGGCGCCTTAGCGGCGGAGCAGCAGGTTCAGCGAGGCACGCAGCGGTGCCGTCACGTCGTTGGCGACCTTGCCGGCCAGCGCAGCCACGTCCTTGCTGCGGCTCTGCGCCATCTCGATCTGAGCGACGAGGAAGCTTTGCTGCGCCGTGAGGAGTTCGGGCAGTGACTTGGTCGCGGCCAGCGTTTTTGCATGGTCGAGATGCGCCTGGGTCTGCGCCTTGGCGATCTCGAACAGTTTGAATCCCAGCGCGCGGGAGCCTTCCTGCGCAGCCTTCATGCTGTCTTCAAGCTGGCTCGTCGCCGTCTCGGCCATGGTTTTCACTTCGGCATACTGGCCGCGGAACGCCGTGATCGCCTTCTCGGTGCTGGCGCGAACATTCTCCTGAAGCACGGTGACGGGCTTGAGAACATCCATCGGCTTGGCCGGAGCGGCAGCAATGGGCACACGTTTTTCCATCTTGGGTGAGGAGGCGGGCTTGGGCGACGAGTCCTCCGCCTTCGGCTGGGTCGGGGTCGCAGCCTTCGGTGCTTCGACCTTGGGCGCCTCGACCTTGGGCACCTCGATCTTCGGCGCCTCGATCTTCGGCGCCTCGATCTTGGGCACTTCGACGGCCAGCGCAGGCTTGGTGGCAACTGGCGCGGTTTTCAACTGCGCTGGCTTTGCTTCCGGGCTCCTGGCCGCAGCCGGCTTCATTTCGACAGGCTTGCTTTCCACGGGCCTTGCCTCAAGCCTGGCTTCCAACGGCTTTGCAACAGCGGGAGCAACGGGTGCTGCCACCTGGGCCGGCACGGGCGGGTAGGGTGCGGGGGCTGGGGCCGCCGACTTGGAACCGCCAACGGGCGGCTTTTTGGAACTGGCCATGGTCTCTCTCCTCGTGCGAGGGCCCAACCGGGCTCAAAACGACAATCGATGATTAAAATCTAACACCGTCCATTGTGCGGCGCAACAATTATTGTGCGATGCAGCATAATCAATCCTCAACAAGGCGGAATGTTCCTGCGAGCACGCTTGACCGCCCCCCTCCCCTATGGCAAGCCGACGTTCCTGGCGTCGCTGTTGTAGCTCAGTGGTAGAGCACTCCCTTGGTAAGGGGCGGCTCTTGTGGCTTAAGTGGCTAAAAAGGTTGGGTTGAGTTTTCTGATTGGCGTGATAGGGTAACGTCTCGGGTTAAAATCGCTGCAGTAGCTCAGTGGTAGAGCACGTCATTGGTAATGACG
>NZ_JBJTDY010000024.1:0-16422 GCF_046092605.1 Rhabdaerophilum sp.
GCCGGAATTCAGGAAGGCCAGCTCGCGCAGGCGATGTTCGAGCGTGGAATAGTCGAACTCGACCATGGTGAAGGTTTCGGTCGAGGGCAGGAAGGTGATCTCCGAGCCCGAACGGCCTTCGAAGCGGCCCGGCTGGCGATCCTGCCCATAGGTGCCCACCACCTTCAGCGGCGCATCCGCATCGCCATGGGTGAAGCTCATCTCGTGGATCTGGCCATCGCGATGGATGCGCAGCTTCAGCCATTTCGAGAGCGCGTTCACCACCGAAACGCCGACGCCATGCAGGCCGCCCGAGACCTTGTAGGAGTTCTGGTCGAATTTGCCGCCCGCATGGAGCTGGGTCATGATGACCTCGGCCGCCGAAACCCCCTCCTCCTTGTGGATGTCCGTGGGGATGCCACGGCCGTTGTCGCGCACGGTGCAGGAACCGTCGGCATTGAGCGTGACCGTCACGAGATCGGCATGTCCCGCCAGCGCCTCGTCGATGGCGTTGTCCACCACCTCGTAGACCATGTGATGCAGGCCCGAACCGTCATCGGTATCGCCGATAAACATGCCCGGCCGCTTGCGCACCGCATCGAGGCCCTTGAGCACCTTGATGCTATCCGCGCCATAGGCTTGCGAGGCATCAGAGATCTCGGGCGTTTCAGGGCTGGTCATCGAAGGGGAGGCCTTTCCACGAATCGGATGGGCAAACATAGCCCTTCACGTGCGCGCATGCACGCGCGAATGCTGAGAGCCGTCATTTCCTGAAGAATTTCAACAGCAAGATACTCAAGCGAGCGCCGCGCCGAGATGCACAAGCGTGAGGAGAATCATCATCGCGGTGAAGCCCTGCGAAGCGCGGCTGCGGAGCCCGAAAAAGATGGGCTGCAATCCGGTCCGCAAGGCCCCGAAAGCGGCTGCCGCCAGCAGCAGCGGCGCAGGCGTCGAAGGCCCCATCCAGAACAGGGTCGCCGCCACCGTTCCGAACAGGAAGGTGAGCATGATGTTCATCACCTGCGTCACGGCGGTGTTCAGGCGCCCGGAAGGTTCAAGCGTCTCCGGCCAACGGAACAGGCGCCAGAAGGCGACATGGAACAGCGTCAACGCGAGATCGAGAAACGCCGCAAACTGGACGAGCCCGGCCTTCATCGCGTGGCGATCAAGGCCGCCGCCCCCGCGAGCACACCGGCATTCGCTTTCTGAATGACGGAAATCGCCTTTTTCGAGCGGAACATCCGCCGCGCGCGGTTCGCGAGCAGCATGTAGCCGAGCATGATGCTGGAGATCACCAATCCGATCGTCACCGCGAGTTCCACGCCGACGACCAGCGAGATCTCCTCCGGTTTCACCACCAGCGGCATGATCGAGAGAAAGAAGACCATCACCTTCGGGTTCCCGAGCGTGAGGAACAGCGAGCCGAGGAAGGCCGCGAGCGCGCTTTCCGCCGAGGGTGCGGCGCCCGCTTCCGGCAGCACCGGCTCCGAACGCCAGAGCTGGAACGCGATCCAGACGAGATAGGCGCAGCCCGCAACTTTCAGCACCACAAAGAGCGGCGCATAGGTCTTGGCCAGCACGGAAAGCCCCGCCGCCGCCGCGACGAACCAGAGGAGATCGCCCACCACGAAGCCGAGCACGAAGGGCAAAGCGCCATTCATGCCGCGCCCCAGGGTGCGGGCCACCACGGCCGCGACGCCGGGACCGGGGGTCGCCACCGCGATGGCATAGACCGAGACGAAAACCAGAAGGGCGGTGAGGGACATGATGGCCATTCCGAAGTTCAGCGCAAGGGCTCCAGCTTGCCATCGTGGACCGCGCAGCACAAACCGCCCGGCGGCAAGGCCTCGAACAGGGCGCGATCCGTTCCGGTCATGAAGGCCTGCGTGCCAAGGCCGTCGAGCATGGCGAAAAGTGCTGCGCGGCGGCTTTCATCGAGATGCGCGGCGATTTCATCAAGCAGAAGGATCGGCGGCTCGCCCCGGACCTGCGCGATCAGCCGGGACTGCGCCAGAATGAGCCCGATGAGCAATGCCTTCTGCTCGCCCGTGGAGCAGAAAACGGCTTCCTCGCCTTTCGGGCCATGCGACACCACGAGATCGCTCGCCTGCGGGCCGATCAATGTGCGCCCGGCCTGCCGGTCGCGCCAGCGATTGTCACGCAGGGCAGCCCGGAACCAATCCTCGACCGCGCCGGCCTTCTCCTGCGCGAGGCGTTCCTCGACATCGCCCTCAAGGCGGAGGATCGCGAAAGGGAAAGGCGCGATGATCGCGGCATCCGCGCGGCCCATCGCATCGAGGCGGATCACGGTTTCGCGCCGCGCGGCCGCAAGAGCGGTGCCGATTTCCGCGATCTCGCGCTCGATGGCATCGAGCCAGTGGGCATCGGCGCGCTCATCCTCCAGCAGGCGATTGCGATGGCGCAGGGCATTCTCAAATGCACTCGCGCGGCTCGCATGGTCAGGGTCGATCGCGAGCACGAGGCGATCGAGAAAACGCCGCCGATCCCCCGCCGATCCCCGGAACAGGCCGTCCTGATCCGGCGTGAGCCAGAGAAGCCCGAGATGATCGAGGAAGCGGTTGGCGCCGGGCACCGGCTCGCGATCGATGCGACAGATCCGCCCGGGCTCGCCCGGCAGCATCGCCGTGCCGAGCGCGACATCGCCCAGCCGCCCCTCGCCCTCGGCATGGATGGCGAAGGCACCCGAGCCAGATTTCCGCGCCATGCTGGTGAGTTGCGCACGGCGCAATCCACGGCCCGGACCGAACAGCGACAGGGCCTCGAGGATATTGGTCTTGCCCGCGCCATTGGGCCCCGCCAGTGCCAGCAGCCGCGCGGGCGAGGCGAAATCGAGGCTGGCATAGCAGCGGAAATCCGTGAGGCGCAGGCGGCGGATGAGCGGGCCTGGCTTGCGACCGGGCATCTCGACCCGAAAAGCGGGCGCGCTCACACGCGCATGGGCATCAGCACATAGAGGCTGGCCGCGCCCTCCCGATCCTGGATCAAGGTCGGCGAGCCGGAATCAAACAGCTTCACCAAAGCAGTGTCGCCCTCGAGCTGGCTCACGATATCAAGCAGATAGCGTGCATTGAAACCGATCTCGAGCGGGCTCGCCTCGTAATCGACCAGGAGCTCTTCCGTCGCCTGCCCCGCATCCGGATTGTGCACGGAAAGCGTCAGCTTTCCATCGCCAAGGGCAAATTTCACCGCGCGACCGCGCTCGCTGGAGATGGTGGAGACGCGATCCACCGAGCGCGCGAATTCGTCGCGCTCCACGATCATCAGCTTGTCGTTCCGTTGCGGAATGACGCGCTGGTAATCCGGGAAGGTGCCGTCGATCAGCTTCGAGGTAAGCACGACCGCGCCGGTGCTGACGCGGATCTTCACGCTGGAGAGTTCGACCGTGACGGCTTCGCTGGCCTCCGAGACAAGCTTGAGCAGTTCCGACACGGTCTTGCGCGGCAGGATCACGCCCGGCATGCCAGAAGCGCCGGCCGGCGCGGCAACATCCGCCAAGGCGAGACGATGGCCATCGGTCGCAACCGCGCGCAGCTTGCCGTCGATGACATGCAGATAGATGCCATTGAGGTAATAGCGGGTTTCCTCGGTCGAGATGGCGAACTGCGTCTTTTCGATCAGCAGGCGCAGATCGGCCGCCGCCACATCGAATCTGTGACTCATCTCACCCGGCGCAAGATCGGGGAAATCGCTTTCCGGCAGGGTCTGCAGGCTGAAGCGCGAACGACCCGAGCGCAAGGTCACCTGACCGGCCTGCCCATCCTGCTCGAGGCTGACCTGCGCGCCATCGGCCAGCTTGCGCACGATGTCATGCAGCACATGCGCCGGCACGGAGGTGGTGCCTTCCTGCGTCACATTCGCCGCGATGGTTTCAACGATATCGATATCAAGGTCGGTGGCCTTCAGCGCGAGCTGGCCATCCGAGGCGCGCAGCAGCACATTGGCAAGGATCGGAATGGTGTTCCGCCGCTCCACCACGCGGTGGACGTGACCGAGGGCCTTGAGCAACGCGGCCTGTTCAACCGTAACCTTCATCGCAAACGTATCCGTCTGGTTCCATCGTCCGGACGAATCGCCGCCATGCGGCCCGCCCGGCTGTCGAGACTGCGTGAAACGATGGACGGTTGGCGCCAAAAGCGCAAGCGCGGGCGCTGTATGCCCGCAGGGCTTCCCCAGCAAATGCGGGTTATTCCTGCAGCATGCGCTTGAGATGATCGATCTCGGTCGCGAGCTCCTGATCCTTGACCACCATGCCCTCGATCTTGCGCACGGCATGCAGGACCGTGGTATGATCGCGTCCGCCGAAGCGCCGGCCGATCTCCGGCAGCGAGCGCAATGTGAGCGATTTCGCAAGATACATCGCGATCTGGCGCGGGCGCACCACGGTCGCCGTGCGGCGGGACGAGAGGATATCCGCGCGGCTGACATTATAGTGGTTTGCGACGAGGCGCTGGATATCCTCGATCTTCACGCGTTTCGGCTCGCGATGGCGCACAAGATCACGGATCGCCTCATCGGCGGTCGCGACATCCAGCATGCCGCCGGTGAGCGTCGCGCGAGCCAGAAGCCGGTTCACCGCGCCTTCGAGATCGCGCCCGTTGGTGGTGATGAGGCGGGCGACATGGGCCACGACATCCGGCACCACCTCGAAACCCGGGTGCAGAAGCTTCGCCGCGGCAATGCGTGCCTCGAGAATGTTCACGCGCAAGGCTTCATCCAGCGCGCCGATCTCCACGACGAGCCCGCCGGCAAGGCGCGATTGAACCCGCTCCTCCAGGCCTTCGAGATCGGTCGGCGGACGATCCGCCGCCACGACGACCTGCTTGCCGCTATCGATCAGGGCATTGAGCGTGTGGCAGAATTCCTGCTGGCTCTTGGGGCCGTGCAGGAACTGCGCATCGTCGATCACCAGCACGTCGATGCCACGCAGCTGTTCCTTGAAGGCCAGGGCCGTCTGCGCCTTCAGCGATGCGGCAAAGCCATACATGAAGCGCTCGGCCGTGAGATAGAGCACGCGACGCCCCGAGGCCTCGATCGCCTGCGCCGCGCCTTGCAGCAGATGCGTTTTGCCCAGGCCCACATTGGCATGCACGAAAAGCGGGTTGAACACCGGCATCTCGGCGGGTTTCGCCTGCACGATCTGCATCGCGGCGGCATGCGCCATGATGTTCGATCGGCCGACCTGGAAACTGGAGAGCACAAGGCGGCGATCCAGCGGCGAGCCCACCTGGTTGTCGGACTCAGGCGCGACTGGTGCCTCCTCGCGACGTGCAATGGCCATCGCCGGCTTCGGCTGCGGCTCGGCTGCCGGTTTGCGCGCTGCCGGCGCCGGGGACGCCATGTCCTGACGGGCGGCACCCGCCGCGCTGCCGGTCGCCCGCATCACGATGGAGATGCGGGCAATGCCTGGCATTTCCTGCGCGATATGCGAGGCAATGCGCTCGAGGTAATGCTGCTGGATCCAGTTTTTCAGGAACTTGGTCGGAACCGAAAGCTGAATCTGGTCGGCCGAGCCTCCCGAAAGCTCAAGGCACTTGAACCAACTGGCGAACACATCTTCGCCGAGTTCCGCCCGCAGGCGGCGCTGGACGCGGTCCCAGCCGAGGGCAAGCGCAGACAGCGCCGTCGCCGGGACAGGCGATGCATCCCGGCCGCAA
Organism: Rhabdaerophilum sp.; assembly: GCF_046092605.1. Classification (NCBI taxonomy): domain Bacteria; kingdom Pseudomonadati; phylum Pseudomonadota; class Alphaproteobacteria; order Hyphomicrobiales; family Rhabdaerophilaceae; genus Rhabdaerophilum; species Rhabdaerophilum sp. Next base: position 5,655 of record NZ_JBJTDY010000024.1, read on the forward strand.
CGTCCATCTTCCGTTGGCTTGAACATGGTATTCTCCGCTGCTTTTTCGCAGGGTTATCAGGAAGACGAACGCACCAATCCGGTTTTCAGTAAAAACCCGGCGGTCCAAACGATTTTTGAGAGAAGCGAAGCGCTTTCGGACCTCAAGACTGCGTCAAGGGACAGATGAGCTGCCAGGATAGGCATGGGATAACTCCAGCCGCGTTCCGAACAGGACTATCGATCGGTTCGCCACAGTCTTCCCCCTACCTTTATTCTTCGCGCAGTTTGCCGGACATTCCTTGGAGTTGCTCCTCGAAATTCAACTCCAGCCGACGTTAAGGTTTGATTAACCGGCTCAGCGGTGGCTTGGCAAGCGTCTTCCAGCGGGTTGTGGGGCGCCTCGATCGACCCGGATCAATGGCCGCCGCACGGGGCAACTTCCGGGCGGTGACAAGTGTTTGATTCCCGCCTTTGAATCCCCTGATTAACCATGAACCATACGTTTCATTTCGATGTCGAAACATTATTGTGCCGCATTTGGCCGGCTAGAGGCTTCCAGCATGCGGAAATTGGTCTTACCCTCTAACCCTTTGTAAAAACACATCTTCTCATGCGCGGCCGGAAGATGGCTGGAAAGGCAGGGGACTGAGCGCAAGCGAAAGCGAAAAGCAAAAAGCCGGAAAATCGCGGACGAGAGCACAGCACTCAACCCAGGCCTGCAGGCGCGCGCGAAACAACAAAAAACGCGCCCCAGAGAGCGCGCTTCAAAGGCATGAATGCAAGGAAGGATCAGGCTTCGAGAGCCTTGATCCTCTTCGAGAGGCGCGAGATCTTCCGGGCCGCCATATTCTTGTGAACGATGCCCTTCTGGGCGGCCTTCATCAGTTGTGACTGAGCCGCCACGAGCGCCTTGAGAGCCACGTTGGCGTCAGCCCCGGTGATTGCTTCCTCGGCCTTGCGGATCGCGGTGCGCATGCGGGTGCGGCGCGACTTGTTGACTTCCGTACGGCGAAGCGCCTGACGCGCCGCCTTCTTGGCCGACTTGGTATTCGCCATGGATACTCGGTCTCCGGTTTCGTGAGGCGCGGTCCCAGCCACACCCGAGAAAGATGATCCCATCCCGGACCGGGAGGCCATCGCCTCGACGTTTCGGAAGGAACGAAAAAAGCTTTCGCGCTCAGGCAACTCCGCCGCGAAGAGAGGGTCCCATGCCACGATCGGCGCAATGGGTCAACCGGAATCCGCTGCCTTGCCCGATCAGAATCCGAGGGCGCCCCGGACCGCCCCCGCAAAAGGATGGAGAGGGTCCAGCAGCAGCCGCAGCGCCATGGCGAGCGACACGAGAATGACCAGCGGCCGGATCAGCCGCGCGCCATGTTTCAGGCCGGTCCGCGCACCAATATAGGCCCCGGCCGCGGCGGCCACGCCCATGGCGAGGCCCGGCACGATGAGCACATGCCCCGCCGAGAGAAAAAAGCCGAGGGCACCGAGATTGCTCGCCGCATTCATCAGTTTCGTATGCGCGGTGGCCTTCAGGAGCGGGAAGCCACAGAGCAGGATGAGCCCGATGAGATAGAAAGTGCCGGCGCCAGGGCCGAAAACCCCATCATAAATGCCGATGGTGGCACCCACCGAGCCCGCGAAGGCCGGCGGCGAGAGCCGAGATTTCGCGTCTCCATCCCCGAACTTCGGGGTAAGCAGCATATAGATGGCGATGGCGATCAGGATGAAGGGGATGATCGTGCGCAGCACGCCGACAGGCGCGAGCGTGGCCAGCACCGCGCCCGCCACCCCTCCCGCGAAGGCCGCGCCGCCAAGCGGCAGCACAAGGCGCTTTTCAATCGCGCCGGCGCGCAGGAAGGCCGCGGTGGAAGAGAGCACCCCGAACGTGCCCTGCAGCTTGTTGGTGGCGATGGCCTGAACCGGCGGCACGCCCGCAATGAGAAGTGCCGGCACGGTGATCAGCCCGCCCCCGCCGGCGATGGCATCGAGGAAACCGGCCGCGAAAGCCACTGCGGTGAGAAGCGCGAGGACCTCGAGCGCCAGGCCGGAATCGGGCACGCCTCAATCCTTGTGGAACTGGGCTTTGCGCTTCTCGATGAAGGCCGCCATCCCTTCCTTCTGGGCTTCCGTGCCAAAGAGCGGCTGGAAGAGTCGGCGCTCCATATGGATTCCCTCGGCGAGCGTGCTTTCGAAGACGGCGTTCACCGCCTCCTTGTTCAGCATCGCCACATAGGGTGCGAAATCGCTGATCGTGGCTGCGGCCGCGAGCGCCTCCTCGACGAGCTTGTCCACAGGCACGATGCGCGAGACGAGGCCGGAACGCTCGGCCTCCGCCGCATCCATCATGCGGCCGGTGAGGCAGAGATCCATCGCCTTCGCCTTGCCCACCGCGCGTGTGAGGCGCTGGGAGCCGCCAAAGCCCGGCATGACGCCAAGCTTGATCTCGGGCTGGCCGAATTTCGCGTTTTCGCCGGCAATGATGAAATCGCACATCATGGCAAGCTCGCAGCCGCCGCCCAGAGCGAAGCCGGCCACCGCCGCGATGACGGGTTTGCGCACCTTCGCAAGACGATCCGACGAAGCGCCGAAATCCATGAGATAGCTGTCGGGATAGGTGTAATGCGCCATCTCGCGGATATCGGCGCCGGCCGCGAAGGCCTTCTCGTTGCCGGTGATGACGAGGGCGCCGATCTTCGGATCACGCTCGAAACCCTCGAGCGCGCAGGCGAGATCCGCAAGAAGCTGCCGGTTGATCGCGTTCAGCGCCTGGGGACGGTTGAAGCGGATGAGGCCAACCCGGCCATGTGTTTCGACAAGAATGGTTTCGTATCCCAACGGCTCCGCGGACATGGTCGGCTCCCTTTCCGGCTCTGGTAGTTTCTTGGGATAGCGCGCACGAGACGCGCGCGCCAGAGGGGCAGAAGGGGCTGCATTCAGATCTGGCAAATCGCACAGAAAAAGGTGGAGCGGCCGGATTGCACCTGCCGCTCGATCGCGCCGCCGCAGCCGGGCATCGGGCAGGCCTCGCCTTCGCGGCCATAGACGCGGAAACTGTGCTGGAAATAGCCAAGCGAACCATCCTCATGGCGGAAATCGCGCAAGGTCGAACCTCCGGCGGCGATCGCCTCTCTCAGCACGGCGCGGATTTCACTCACGAGGCGCGCGGCTTCCGATGCCGTGAGGCTGCGTGCGGCGCGATAAGGCGAGAGGCCGGAGCGATTCAGCGCCTCGCAGACATAGATATTGCCGAGGCCCGCGACCTTCTTCTGGTCGAGGAGTGCAGATTTCAGCGGCACGGCACGACCCGCGAACACCTTCAGAAGGTGCTCCGCATGGAAGGCATTGCCGAGCGGTTCCGGCCCCAGTTCCGCGATGAAGGGGTCGGTTTCGAGCGCATCCGTCGGTGCCAGTCGCATGAAGCCGAACCGGCGCACATCATGATAGATCACGCGCACCCCGCCGGAGAGCTGGAGCAAGACGTGGTCATGCGCCGCGAGGCGGCCCTGCTCGTGATGGAATTCGCCGAGCTGCTGGCGTTCGCCGCCGGTCTCGATCAGAACGCGACCACTCATGCCGAGATGGAGGATCAGTGTCTCGCCGGTGGCGAGCGGCAGCAGCAGATATTTCGCGCGACGCCCGAGCGGGCCAATCATCGCGCCCGTGAGGCGCTGGGCAAAGCGATCGGGAAACGGAAACCGCAAATCCGGCCGGCGCAGTTCCACCGTAACGATGGTCCGACCCTCGATCACGGGTGCGAGCCCGCGACGGACCGTTTCGACCTCCGGCAATTCGGGCATGGGTTCGTTTGCTCCGCTTGACGCTTTGCCGCGTTTGATCGAACGCCATAGCGCGGCGCACAAAGCTCCGCTATGGCTTTGCCCAAGATCCGCTATGGCTTTGGCCAAGATGAGAGCACGGCATGTCAATTCAATCCGCGGGGCGACAATCCATGCACGTCTCTTCGCGCGCGTGAGGACAGGACCATGAGCCAGCAGGCCAGCGAAACCACGCATTTCGGCTTCACCACCGTATCGCTCGGCGAGAAGCAGGCGAAGGTGGATGATGTGTTCCACAAGGTCGCCTCGCGCTACGACCTGATGAACGACCTGATGTCCGCCGGCCTGCATCGGGCCTGGAAGGCGACGCTGATCGCCATGCTGAGACCGCCGAAAACAGCGCCATTCAGGCATCTCGATGTCGCGGGCGGCACGGGTGACGTGGCCTTCCGCATCCTCGATGCGGGCGGGCCGGCGACTTCCGTGACCATCCTCGACATCAACGCCTCCATGCTCGGCGTCGGCGAGGAGCGCGCGGCGAAGGGCGGCTATTCCGATCGCTGCGCCTTCGTGGAGGGCAATGCCGAGGAACTGCCCTTCGAGGATCGCAGCTTTGACGGCTACACCATCGCGTTCGGCATCCGGAACGTGCCGCGCATCCAGGTGGCGCTGCACGAGGCCTATCGCGTGCTGAAGCGCGGCGGGCGTTTCCTCTGCCTAGAATTCGCGCCGGTGGAGATGCCGGTGCTCGATCGGCTCTATGATGCCTATTCGTTCAACGTCATCCCGCCCCTGGGTGCGCTGGTCACGGGCGATGGCGAGCCCTATCGCTATCTGGTGGAATCGATCCGCCAGTTTCCGCGGCCCAATGCCTTCTCGGAGATGATCCGCGAGGCGGGTTTCGCGCGCGTCTCGCATCGTTCGCTCACGGGCGGAATCGCAAACATCCATTCCGGCTGGAAGCTTTGAGGCCGGCGTGTTCGGAGCTTTCGGTCACCTCCTGCATCTTGCGCGTGTCGGTTATGTGCTGACGCGCGAAGGCGTGTTGGCTCTGGTGCCGCCCGAGCGCGCGCCGGCGCTGGCCCGCCCCGGTCTCTGGGTCGCGCGGTTGCTCGCGCGCCATGCGGATGCGGGCCGCGCCGAGCGCATCATGGCCGCGCTGACGCGCCTCGGCCCTTCCTACGTGAAGCTCGGACAATTTCTCGCAACGCGGCCGGATATCGTGGGTGTCTCTCTCGCCCGGGACCTCGAAGGCCTGCAGGATCGCATGCCTGCCTTCCCGCAGACCATTGCGGAAACCGAGATCGAAACCGCGCTCGGCAAGCCGGTTTCCGCACTCTTCACGCGCCTCGGCCCGGCAGTCGCGGCCGCCTCGATCGCGCAGGTGCATGAGGGCGAGATCCGGCTGGAGGATGGCTCGCTGCGTCGCGTGGCGGTGAAGGTGTTGCGTCCGGGCATCCCCGCGCTGTTCCAGCGCGACATCGCCGCGCAGGCCTTCGTCGCGAAGCTGATCGAGCGCCTCGTGCCCTCCGCGCGCCGTCTCAAGCCCTATGATGTGGTGCTGACGCTGAGGCGCACGGTCGAACTCGAGATGGATCTGCGCTTCGAGGCCGCGGCACTCTCGGAGATGGCCGAGGCCACCGCGAACGATCCCGAATTTTCCGTGCCGCGCGTGGATTGGGCGAATTCCGCCCGCACCGTCCTCACGATGGACTGGATCGACGGCATCAAGCTCACGGATATCAAGGCGATAGAGGCCGCCGGCATCGACCGGGTCGATCTTGCGCGCATCGTGATGCAGAACTTCCTGCGCCATGCCCTGCGCGACGGCTTTTTCCATGCCGACATGCATCAGGGAAACCTGTTCACGACGCGCGACGGCAGGCTGGTCGCGGTGGATCTCGGCATCATGGGCCGCCTCGGCCAGAACGAGCGGCGCTTCCTCGCGGAAATCCTGTTCGGCTTCATCACGCGCGATTACCGGCGTATCGCGGAAGTGCATTTCGAGGCGGGTTATGTGCCGCGTTACCATTCGGTCGAGGCCTTCGCGCAGGCCCTGCGGGCCGTGGGCGAGAAGATCCACGGCCGCAACGCCGCGGAAATCTCCATGGCGGAGCTTCTGAGCCTCCTCTTCGAAATCACCGGCCTGTTCGACATGGCTACACGCACGGAACTCGTGCTGCTCCAGAAAACGCTCGTCGTGGTCGAGGGCGTGTCGCGTTCGCTCGATCCCTCCTTCAACATGTGGACGACGGCCGAGCCGGTCATCCGCGACTGGATCGAGCGTCATCTCGGGCCCGTCGGGCGGATCGAGGCCCTTGCGCGCGATGCCGGGGCGATCCTGCAATCGGCGCGCCGCCTGCCGGACCTCGCGGAACGGGCAGAGCGCCTGCTCATTGCGCTGGAAACACCGCGGGAAAATCCGCCCGCGCGCGCGCCCCTCATGCTGCCGCTGACCATCGCCGCCTGGACCGGCGCGCTGGCGCTGCTTGCCATCGCATTGGCGCGGTTTTCGGTCTAGTCTCGCCCCGGAGGCCTGAGCATGTTGAATAGCAAGCGCGTTCTTCTGATCGTCGGCGGCGGAATCGCGGCCTGCAAGACCCCCGAGCTGGTGCGCCTCATCCGCAAGGCCGGGGGCCATGTCCGTGTCATCCTCACCAAGGCCGGCGCGGAATTCGTGACGCCGCTGACGCTCGCGAGCCTGACGGGCGAGAAGGTGCATGATGCCCTGTTCTCGCTGACCGACGAGATCGAGATGGGGCATATCGAGCTTTCCCGCTCGGCCGATCTCGTGGTCGTCGCACCGGCGACGGCCGATCTCATGGCGAAGGCGGCCCATGGCCTCGCGAATGATCTCGCCTCCACCGCGCTGCTCGCCACCGACAAGCCCGTGCTGATGGCCCCGGCGATGAATGTGCGGATGTGGCTCAACCCGGCGACCCAGCGCAATCTTGCGACCTTGCGCGCCGACCACATCTCTTTCGTCGGCCCCGACGAGGGCGAGATGGCCTGCGGGGAATATGGTCCGGGCCGCATGGCCGAGCCCGCGGCGATCTTGGCGTCCATCGAAGCGCATTTCGCGCGAGAGGTCGCCCCGAAACCTCTCGCGGGCAAGCACGTGCTGATCACCGCAGGACCGACCCATGAGCCGATCGACCCCGTGCGCTACATCGCCAATCGCTCCAGTGGCAAGCAGGGCTATGCGCTGGCCGAAGCGGCGCGGGACGCCGGCGCGCGCGTCACCCTCGTTTCCGGCCCCGTGACGCTTCCCGCGCCTCAGGGCATCCGCACCATTCGCGTGGAAACCGCCCGCGAGATGGATGAAGCCGTGGAGCAGGCGCTTCCGGCCGACATCGCGATCTTCGCGGCGGCGGTCGCGGATTGGCGCGTCGCGGATGAATCGGCCGAGAAGCGCAAGAAGGATGGCAATGCCATTCCGCCACTTCAGTTGACTGAGAACCCGGATATCCTCGCGCGCATCTCGCGCCATCGTTCGAAGCGGCCGCGCCTCGTCGTGGGTTTCGCGGCGGAAACCGAGAAAGTGCTGGAGCACGCGCAAGCCAAGTTCGCCCGGAAAGGCTGCGATCTTCTCGTGGCGAATGATGTCTCCCCTGCTTCCGGCGTGATGGGGGGGGATCGCAACCGCGTGCATCTCGTCTCGCCGGAAGGCGTCGAGAGCCTGCCGGAAATGGGCAAAGGCGAGGTCGCGACGGCGCTGATCGCGCGTTTTGCGGAAAAACTGGCGAGGCCCGCATGAAGGGGAGGCGCGCATGAAGGGGAGGCGCAGATGAACATGCTCACGCTCGCGATCACGCAGCTTCCCCATGCGGACGGCCTGCCCTTTCCAGCCTATCAGAGTGCGGAGGCCGCTGGCTTCGATCTCGCGGCGGCCTTGGCCGAGGATGAGCCGGTTGTTCTTCCGCCCGGGGGGCGTGCGCTCATCCCCACGGGCCTTGTTTTCGACTTGCCATCCGGCACGGAAGCGCAGGTGCGCCCGCGCTCGGGCCTTGCGCTTTCCGCGGGCATCACCGTGCTCAACAGCCCCGGCACGATCGACAGCGATTATCGCGGCGAGGTGAAGGTGATGCTCGTGAACCACGGCGGAGAGGCCTTCACGGTGAAGCGCGGCATGCGCATCGCCCAATGTGTGGTGGCGCCGGTGACGCAGTTGCGCATCGTGCCGGCGCTGGAAATCCGCGAGACCGGGCGCGGCGGCGGCGGATTTGGCTCCACGGGGGTCTGATTTCCGTTTCGACCGTGTTCTTGAGGGAAATTCCCTCCATCTCCGCGCAAAATAGCGAAACGGCTCGCGTTGCAGCGCCCTTTGGCGAGGCATAGCTTTGGCTCACAAAGAGGAGAATTTTCCATGGCGACGAGCAAGCCGGGCCGCGGCCGCATCTATAAGGGCATCACGGAAACCATCGGAGATACCCCGCTGGTGGAATTGTCCCGCCTCGCGAAGGACCAGGGCGTGGAGGCGCGCCTCGCGGCGAAGCTTGAATTCTTCAACCCCATCGCATCGGTGAAGGATCGCATCGGCGTCTCGATGATCGAGGCCTTGGAGGCCGAGGGCCGCATCGCGCCGGGCCGGTCCGTTCTCATCGAGCCAACCTCCGGCAATACCGGGATCGCGCTCGCCTTCGTCGCAGCCTCGAAGGGCTATCGCCTGATCCTGACCATGCCGGAGACCATGTCGGTCGAACGGCGCAAGATGCTGGGCTTCCTCGGCGCGGAACTTGTGCTCACCGAGGGTGCAAATGGCATGAAAGGCGCCATCGCCCGGGCCGATGAGCTGGCAGCGGAGATTCCCGGCGCCATCATCCCGCAGCAGTTCAGGAATCCGGCGAACCCGGCGATCCATCGGCGCACGACCGCCGAGGAGATCTGGAACGATACCAACGGCGAGATCGATCTCTTCGTCGCGGGCGTGGGCACGGGCGGCACGATCACCGGTGTCGGGCAGGTGCTGAAACCCCGCAAGCCGGGGCTGAAAGTGGTGGCTGTGGAGCCGGTCGAGAGCCCGGTTCTCTCGGGCGGGCAGCCTGGACCGCACAAGATACAGGGCATCGGCGCGGGTTTCGTGCCGGATATCCTCGATACCGGGATCATCGACGAGATCATCCAGGTGGATAGCACCACCGCGATCTCCACCGCGCGCCTGCTCGCGCGGCTCGAGGGCGTGCCGGGCGGCATCTCTTCGGGCGCTGCGACGGCGGCGGCGATCGAACTCGGCAAGCGGCCGGAAAATGCGGGGAAGACCATCGTCTTCATCATCCCATCTTTCGCCGAGCGCTATATTTCGAGCCTGCTCTTCGAGGGGCTGTGAGGCCGCGCGACGGAAATTTCATCGCGCCGTCTCGCCCTGCGTTGCAGGCGGCGCGTTGATCCGCTAAACGAGTTCTGCGCTGCACCCGTAGCTCAGCTGGATAGAGTGTTGGATTCCGAATCCAAAGGTCACAGGTTCGAATCCTGTCGGGTGCGCCATTTTTTCAAGCACTTAGCTGAAATCGAACGCGGTACTTTCCGCCAAAAGGCACAGCTGTGGCACTCTAAGTGTTTAGTGTGTTTTCGCCCCTTAAGTTTCGGACAGAGCCTCTCGATTTGAACGCTCGTTGATGAACTCGCGCGGAGAACGATATCCCAGCGCGCTGTGGGGATGAACCGTATTGTAATGCTCGAACCATTTCGGCAGCTGCGCGATCACAGATCTGGCATCCGGGCACGGCGACACGCGGATGTAATCGCGCTTGAAGGTCCGGACGAAGGCTTCGGCCATGCCGTTGGATTGTGGGCTCTCGATCGGCGTCGTCAGAGGCTCGAGCCCGATCTGCTTTGCGAAGGAGCGCGTCTCGGTCGCCAGATAGCATGAGCCGTTATCGCCAGATAGCATGAGCCGTTATCCGTCAGCCATTCTATCGATCTGGGCAGCCGGTTGATGCGACCGAACCGGTGCTCGGCAGCGGTGACCATGAGATCGCGGATATCCTCGCCTTTGATGCCCTCGGCCGTGGCCACGTGTCCCATGACCTCGCGATCGCAGCAATCGAGCGCAAAGGCGACGCGAACCTTCTCCTTGTTTTCGCACGCAATCTCGAAGCCATCCGAGCACCAGCGTGTATTGGAATGGTCAACCGCAACTCTGCCGTCATGACGGCGCTCTTCCGCGCCGCCGGCGTGGCGCCGAAGCAAGAGACCGTGCTCCTTCATGATGCGGTAGATCCGCTTCCGGTTGGCTGGAATGCGGCCTTCCGCACGGGCTTTCCGACGAAGATGCGCCCAGATGCGGATGTAGCCCCAGGTCGATTGCTCTTTGATAACGGCCTCGATCTCCGCGAGCAGATCGGCCTCCGGCAGGGGTGGGCGCCCCATCTGCTTCGATGGCCTGCCAGCGAGCCGGGCGAGGACATTCGAACGGGCGACCCCGAGGGTCTCACAGATCGCCGTCATGGGGTATCGTCCCGGACAATCGGCAGCGATAGCGATCGCAGCATGTGTTTTTTTGAGCCTGTGGCGTGATCGAGCGCCTCTTTCAGGATCTCGGCTTCCATCGTTTTATTGCCGAGAAGGCGCTGCAACTCGCGGATCTGATCCGCCAGCGCCTTGTACGCTCATGCTGGCACAACCGGCTCTTCGGCTGCCGTCGCCGTCAACGAGCCCTCGTTCGCAAGGCGGCGCCATGCAAACAACTGGTTCGGCGCAATGCCATGTCGACCCGCAACCAGGCTAACCGTCATGCCGGGCTCCATCGTCTCGGCAATCAGCGCGAGCTTTTCCGCCGCTGTCCGGCGACGGCGACGCTCCGGTCCTCGGAGGACCTCACTCTTCGGATTGTGACTAGTCATAATGACGACATTACTCCTACCTCTTAGAGTCCGTTTGGAAACGGGCGTCAGGGGTTTTGCGAGCCGTCGCGAATGTGATTCACGATGGCGATGTGGACACCAGAGACCCGAGGCCGCATGGCCGCCATCGCCAAGAAGACGAAGCGCTATCCGTCCGATCTGACGG
>NZ_JBJTDY010000025.1:0-20092 GCF_046092605.1 Rhabdaerophilum sp.
GGCGACAGCATCACGGACCTTGAAACCGCGCGCAATCTCGGGGTGCCGACCATCGGCGTCAGCTTCGGATACACCAATGTCCCCATGGCGGAACTCGCGCCCGACCGGCTGATCCACCATTTCAATGCGCTGAACGAGGCCGTGGACAGCCTGCTGTCCTGATCACTAGGCGCAAGCGAGGTGACGAACGCTCTCACCCTTGGCGCGCTCCTGAGCCACATGGCGGCGCTGTTCGGGGGTTAGCTTGAACTTCGGCCCCATCTTCACGCCTCGGGCCTTGGCGCGGGTGCGGCCTTCTCCTGTGCGGGCGCGGATAAGCTCACGCTCGAACTCGGCCAGCCCACCCAACACGGTCAGCATCAAACGGCCATGCGGGGTGACGGTGTGGGCCCATGCGTCGGCTATCGAGCGGAATCCGGCTCCGGCCTTGGCGATGGTGTCGAGGGTATTGAGTACGTCACGGGTAGAACGTGCCAGACGGTCGAGGCGGGTGACAAGCACCACGTCACCCGCATTCAGGGCCTTGAGTGCTTTCGCCAGCTCGCTGCGGTCGGCCTTGGCTCCGCTGGCTGTTTCCTGAAACACCTTTTCGGCACCAGCAGCCAGTAATGCGGCGCGCTGGGCGTCGAGGGTTTGCCCGTCTATCGATACGCGCGCAAAGCCGCAAATCATGAACACATTATGAGACTATATTGTGAGACGAGCAAGCCCTTGATGCACAAGGGTTGGGCAGACGTCTCATAATTCTTCTTTCCTGCAACGGCCTTCGGGAAGCGCGCTATTCGCCTTCATCCTCGAACAGACGGTTCACATCCTGCCCACGTCCGAGAATACCGTGAATCACAACCCGCTCGGCCTCAACTATGAAGGCAATGGTGGCCTGACGGCGAACGCCATCACTCCCAAGCCCAGTCGCGAGCTGGTATATTGCGGATATTCTGCTCGGTGCGCCACCGCCCGACAATGGCCCGCCGGGGCGCATCGCCTTCAAGACCGGCACCTCCTTCGGCTATCGCGATGCTTTCGCGGTTGGATTCGACAGGCGCCACGCCATCGGCGTGTGGGTGGGCCGGGCGGATAACGCGCCGGTCCCGGGCCTTGTCGGCCGGCGCAGTGCGGCGCCGATCCTCTTCGAGGCGTTCCAGCGCGCGGGATTGCAGCCCGGCATTCCACCCCGCCCGCCGGAGGCGATCGTCGCGCGCACCTCGGCCCTGCCACCGCCGCTGCGGCATCTCCGGCAGGATGTTGCCAAGACCATCGCCGCCGCCACGCGGCCGGCCCTTCAGATCGCCTACCCGCCGGATGGCGCGAGACTCGACAGCGACAGCCTGCGGGACGGCACGGAAGCGGCCCTGATGGTGAAGTTGCAGGGCGGTTCGCCGCCCTTCACCCTGCTGCTGAACGGGATTCCTGCCTCAGAAAGCCAGATGCGGCGCTCGATCTCCCTGCCCGCGCCCGGGCGGGGTTTCGCCGAGATCGCCGTGATCGACCGCCTCGGTGAAACACGACGTGTGAGCATCCGCGTGGAATGAGCCGGCAAAGCTTGCATGGCTCCGGCAAATCCGCCTCAATCGCGCGCATGAGAGCGCTCCTCCTCCTCCGCCCCCTGCTGCTCGTCAGCCTGCTGCTGGCGCTCACAAGGCCGGGGTTCGCGCGCGAGGAGGTGGTGGTGATCACATCCTTCCCGGCTTCGCTCTACGAGCCGTTCCGCCGGGCCTTCGAGGCGAGGGAATCGGATTTTCGCCTTCGCATCATGAACCGGAAGACCACTGCGGCCATTGCCATGGTGGCGGGCGGGCGCTTCGAGGCAGATGTGTTCTGGGCCTCGGCACCCGATGCTTTCGAGGTTCTGCGCGAGGCCGGCAAGTTGCTGCCGATTCCAGCCGGCCTGCGCCCGGTCTCACCCCGGATCGGCGGGTTTCCCGTCGATGTGCCGGATGGCATGTTCCGGGGCTTCTCAGTCTCGGGCTACGGCATGATGTGGCATCAGCCGAGCCTCACGCGCGCGGGCCTCGCGCCGCCCAGGGCCATCGCGGACCTCACCGATCCGCGTTATCGCGGGCTCATCGCCATGTCCGCGCCCTCGCGCTCCGGCACGACGCATCTCATGGTCGAGACGGTGCTGCAGCTTTATGGCTGGCGGAAAGGCTGGGAGATCTGGCAGCGTCTCGCCGGCAATCTCGCGACGGTGACGGCCCGCTCCTTCTCCGTGCCGAGCGGCGTGGCGCAGGGGCGTTTCGCTGTTGGCCTGTCGATTGATTTTCTGGGCCGTTCGGGCACGGATGATCTCGGTTTCGCCTATCCGGCCGAGAATGTGTTCCTTCCGGCCAGCATCGCCGTGCTCTCCACCGCGCGAAACCCTGAGGGCGCGCGGCGTTTCGCGGCTTTCGTGCTCTCCGAGGCGGGGCAGAGGCTGCTCACCGAGCCGCGCATCAACCGGCACCCGGTCGCGGCGGGCATGGCGGCGCCCGATCGCGAGGACCTTTTCGCGCTGGCGGAAGCCGGTCAGTCCGGCTTCGTGTTCGATGCCGCAAAGTCAGGCCGGCGCTACGAACTCGTGAACATCCTGTTCGACGAACTCATCACCGAGCGGATCGTGCGCCTGCAGAAATTCTGGCGCCTCCATGCGGAGATCCGCGAGAAGGCGCATGCCGATGCCGCGCTGGCCCGAGAATGGCAGGCTGTGGGTGATCTCGCCGCGAGCTTGCCGGAAGCACTCGCTGCATTGGAAAATGATCCAGCCTCGACCGAACTGAAGCGTGTGCCACGTGGCGTGCCGCCGCCACCGGTTCAGGCTGCCCTGGTTGAACGCATCCGGCAGGGGGCGGAAGCGAGCCTCGCGACGGCAGAAGCGCGCCTGGAAGCGCTTGCGCGGCGGCTCAACCCGGAGGCGGGGAGCGCACGGCCATGAGCGAGAGCCTGCAGCCGGAAACTCCGCGCGCGCGCCTCGGCATCGGCGGCAGGCTGGGCCTTGCCTTCGGGCTCTCGGCGCTGTTCGCGGTGCTCGCCGGGGTGATTTCGTGGCTCGCCTTCGAGCGCGTCAGCGGCTCGATCCGCGCGATCGGCGAAGGGCAGTTGCCGGTGGTCATCTCGGCGGGGCAACTCGCACAATTGGGCGGTGCGATCACCGCCGGTGCGCCGCTGCTTTCCCGCGCCGAGAGCAGCGCGGAGGTGGAGGAGATCGGCAACCGCCTGCGTGAACGCGCCGGCGCCCTGCGCCAGCTCGTCTCGCGCGAGCGCGCCACGGCACCGGAGGGCATGGGCCGGCTGATCGACGATCTTGAGGAAAACCTCGATGCCATCCGCGCCGAAACCCTCGCCGCCCTCACCATGCGGCGGCAGAACGAGACGCTGCTGCGCGAGGTCCGCAGCCTCCACTCGGATTTCGTGGAGGAAGCCGAGCCACTCGTCGATGATGCGCGCATCATCGTGCAGGGGCAGCTCGTGGAACTCGAAACGAGGGCGCGCGGCGATGCCCGGCAGGTGGCGGAAATCCGCCGTCAGATCCACAAGGCCGAGGCGATTTTGCAGCTCTCCTCGCATGCGAACCTCGCGATCGGCCTCATCAGCCGCATCGCGGCGGTGGACAGCCTCGAACAGCTGACCCTCGACAGTCATTTCCTGGCGGAAGCGGTCGATCTCATCGGCCAGCAGGTGCCGCCACTGGAGGAAGCGCAGGACACCCTCACGCTTCGGCAGATCGTGCAGCGTCTCGTGGAACTCTCCACCGCCGCGAATGGCCTGCCGGCATTGCGACGGCTGGAACTTGCGCAGCAGCGGAAGCTCGCGCTGCTTCTGGCAGAAAACCGCACCTTGGTCGGCGCGTTCGATGGCGAGATCGCCGGGATGGTCTCGCGCGCCTCGCTTCAGGCGGGGGAGACGCGGCGCAGCGCGGAAGCGGCGATCGCACTCGGCCGCAACCTGCTGCTGCTTGTGGGCATTGCCGCCGTGGTGGCCTCGCTGGGCGTGGGGATTTTCTATGTGCGCTCGAACCTCATCCGGCGCATCCGCCACCTCGCGGATGCCGCGCGCATGCTGGGTGACGGGCGCATTCCCCCGCCCATCGAGATTTCGGGACGCGATGAACTGAGCGACATGGCCCGCGCCATGGAAGGATTCCGCCGCGCGCAGAGCGACCTTGTTCAATCCGCGAAGCTCGCGGCCTTGGGGCACCTCTCGGCGGGTATCGCGCATGAACTCAACCAGCCGCTCAACGCCATCCGCTCGCATGCCTACAATGCGAGCCTGCTGCAGGAGCGCGGCGATACGGACGGCGTGAGGCACGCGCTGAAGAAGGTGCAGGACCTGACCGCGCGTGCCGCGCATGTCGTTGGACATCTCCGGCGTTTCGCGCGCAGGCCGGACCTCGCCTTGCGCCCCGTGAACCTCCACGAGGTGGTGGAAGGCGCGGTGCTGATTCTCGCAAGCAGGCTGCGCGAGAGCGACACCCGCCTCGAACGCGATATCCCCGAGGGGTTGATGGTCGAGGCCGAGGATATCCGGCTGGAACAGGTCTTCGTGAACCTCCTCGCCAATGCGCTGGACGCGCTGGCGGGCACGCCGGAGCCGGTGATCACCATCCGCGCCGAGCCGCGCAACAATCTGGTGCGCATCGAGGTGCTGGATAACGGTCCCGGCGTGCCGGAAGCGGTGCGCGCCACGATTTTCGACCCCTTCGTGACCTCGAAACCACCCGGCGAGGGCGTGGGTTTGGGGCTCACGATTTCCTTCAGCATCATCCGCGATTTCGGCGGCGCGCTTCGCCTGCTGCCGGCCGAACGCGGTGCGCATTTCGCGCTGGAACTGCGCGCGGTGCCCGAGAATTGAACCGGAGAAGCCTATGCCGAGCACGATTGTGCTGATCGACGATGACGAGGAAGTGCTGGAGGCGCTCGCCGGAACCTTCCGCCTCGGCGGCTATCCGGTGGAGCCCTGCGCCTCGCTGATGGCCGCGCGCGAGCACCTGAAGCGCGAGGCGGATATCGTGGTCGTCACCGATGTGCGCATGCCCGCGCGGGACGGTTTCGCGGTGCTCGCCGAGGTCAGATCGATCGATCCGGATATTCCGGTCATCCTGATTTCCGGCCATGCCGATGTGCCGATGGCGGTCTCTGCCATGCGGCAGGGTGCGCATGATTTCGTCGAGAAGCCTGCCGACCCGGCCTATGTGCTGGAACTCCTGCGCCGCGCGAGCAGCTTGCGCGGCCTTGTGCTCGATCATCGCCGCATGGCCGGGAACATCCAGAGCCGGGCCATCGAGCAGCGCATCCTCGGGCAATCCGCGGCTATCAGGCGGATGCGCGAGATCGTGCTGGCGCTCGCGGAGGTGGACAGCACCGTGCTGATCCATGGCGAGACGGGCACGGGCAAGGAACTGGTTGCTCGCGCGCTGCATGATCTCGGTCCCCGGGCGCGCGGGCCTTTCGTGGCCATCAATTGCGCGGCGCTTCCCGCGACCTTGATCGAATCCGAGCTTTTCGGCCACGAGCCCGGCGCCTTCACGGGCGCGAAGGACCGACGGATCGGCCGAATCGAGCAGGCACATCAGGGCACGCTTTTCCTCGACGAGATCGAGAGCATGCCCATGGATGCGCAGACAAGGCTGCTGCGTGTGTTGCAGGAAAGGCGGCTGGAACGCCTCGGCGGGGGAAAGGAAATCCCCGTCGATCTCCGGGTGATCGCCGCAACCAAAGCTGATCTCTCCGCCCTCGCCAAAAACGGACAGTTTCGAGAGGATCTGGTCTATCGGCTCGCGGTCCTGCCGATCGAAACGCCTCCCTTGCGCCTGCGCGGCGAGGATGTGCTGCTGCTCTTCCGGCATTTCGTGGCAGAAGCGGCAGCCCGCCTGCGCCGTCCGCTCCCGCCCGAAGGCGATCTCGGGAGCCTTCTCGCGCATGATTGGCCGGGCAATATCCGCGAACTCCGGAATGCCGCTGAGCGCGCGGCGCTTGGCTTCCCGCCCCTCGGCCCCGGCCCGGTGGCGCAGGCCAGCGCCCGCGAGAATGGTGCGAGCCTCGAGGCGCGCATGGCCGCGCATGAGAAGCGCGAACTCATCGCCGCGCTCGCCGAAGGCGGGACCTATGAGGAAATCGCGCGCCGACTCGAGATCACGCGCAAGACGCTCTACCTCAAGCTTCGCGCCCATGGCCTGAGCCGCCCGGAGGAGGCGCAGGAGACCTGATAAGACGCCCCGCGTTACCCGCGCGACCCGCGGAATTCAGGCCCATGGGTAAGAACGGTAACGCACATTTTCCTTCGCGACCGCAAGAAGTCCTTGCATTTCCGCGCCTTTTCCCGCCGCGCCCTCTTGGCATGGCGGGTGCAGCCCCTCGACGTCCGCAGGCATGGAACCGGCGGCAAAAGACCATTCCACGGAAGGGAGAAACACCCATGTTGAACCGTCGCCACTGGCTCCATGCCCTTGCTGCCAGCGTCGTGCTGGTAGGGGCAGGCCCTGCCTTCGCACAGGCGCCGTCGGGCAAGGTGACTGTCGTCACCTCTTTCCCGAAGGACGTGACCGACCCGATCAAGAAAGCCTTCGAGAAGGCCAATCCGGGTCTCACCCTCGAAGTGCAGAACCGCAACACCAATGCGGGCGTGAAATTCGTCGAGGAGACCCGTTCCAACCCGCAGAGCGACCTGTTCTGGGCCTCGGCTCCCGATGCCTTCGAGGTGCTGAAGGGCAAGAAGCTGCTGCAGAAATACGACCTCAAGGTGAAAGGCATTCCGGCGAAGGTCGGCTCCTATCCGATCAACGATCCGGATGGGTTCTATTTCGGCTTCGCGGCCTCGGGCTACGGCATCATGTGGAACGAGCGCTATTTGCGCGCGAACCGCATCCCCGAGCCGAAGGAGTGGTCGGATCTCGCCACGCCCGTCTACCATGACCATGTGTCCATCGCCTCGCCTGCGCGCTCCGGCACGACGCATCTCACGCTCGAGACGATCCTTCAGGGTGAGGGCTGGGAGAAGGGCTGGGCCACCATCAAGGCCATGGCCGGCAACTTCAATACCATTGCCGAACGTTCGTTCGGCGTGCCGGATGCGGTGAATTCCGGCCAGGTCGGCATCGGCATCGTCATCGATTTCTTCGCCTTCTCGGCGCAGGGCGCGGGCTTTCCGGTGAAATTCGTCTATCCCAGCGTGACGACCGTAGTGCCGGCGAATGTCGGCATCATCGCCGGCGCGCCGAACCGGGCGGGTGCGGAAGCCTTCATCGAGTTCCTGCTCTCGCCCACCGGGCAGGAAGTGCTGCTGGAACCCACCATTCGCCGCCTGCCGGTCAACCCCGAGACCTATGCGAAGGCACCTCCGGGCTTCCCCAACCCGTTCAAGGATGCGAACTTCCAGAAGATGCTGCATTTCGACGTGGACAAGTCGGAGCGTCGCACGGCCGTGGTCGATACGCTCTTCGACCAGATGATTACCTTCCAGCTCGCGGATCTCAAGGCCGTGACGAAGCTGATGCACGAGGCCGAGGGCCTGCTTGCGAAGAAAGCCAATCCGCAGGCCAGGGCCGCGCTGGACGAGGCGCGCAAGCTTGTCAGCGCCGTGCCGATCACGGAATCGCAGGCGAGCAGCAACACCGAGATTGTCGGAGCCTTCCGTGGCGGCGCTGATTCCAAAACCCGCCAGGCCGAGTTCGAGCGCCGCTGGGCAGCGTTCTCCAAGGAGAACTACGCCAAGGCAAAAGCCAAGGCTGAGGAAGCTGTGAAACTCGCCCGCTGAGGTTCCCGCACCTCTCCGGACGAGCACCCGGCGGCAACTCCCTTTGTCGCCGGGGCATCTCTCCCAAAATCATTCGAAACATTCTTTGTCTCTCCTGCGCGCGAGGCCCGGTCCCGGGCGCCTGAAGAAAAGTGGACCCACCCATGACGGTCGCAACCGATTTTTCCACTGACAAGGCCGCCCCTGCCGCGCAGCAGGCCGTTGCCACGCCTGGCCAATGGCTGACGATCGGCGCGATTGTCGCCTTCCTCGCGCTGTTCCTGCTCATCCCCGTGGCGATGGTGATCCTCGTCGCCTTCCAGGACCCGAATAGCGGCGCGTTCACGCTCTTGAATTTCGCAGATTTTGCGCGCAACGAGATGTTCCTGCGCTCCTTTGCGAACTCGCTCTATGTCTCGGCGATGTCCGTGGTCTGGGCGACGATCTTCGCGCTGCCGTTGGCCTATTTCACGACACGCTTCGAGTTCCGTGGCGCGGCGATCATCCAGACGCTTGGTGTCATTCCGCTCATCATGCCGCCCTTTGCGGGTGCCGTCGCGATGCAGTTGTTCTTCGGGCGCAACGGCTCGGTGAACCTGCTGCTGGGTGACTGGTTCGGGATCAACATCCCGTTCATGGAGGGGCTGAATGGCGTGATCTTCGTGCAGAGCGTCCACTATTTCCCGTTCATCCTCATCAACCTGACCGCATCCCTGCGCAACATCGACCGCTCGATGGAGGAAGCCGCCCAGAACCTGGGCTGCTCCGGTGGCCGGCTCTTCCGGCGCATCGTGTTTCCGCTCGCCATGCCCGGCTATGTGGCGGGCGCGAGCCTGGTCTTCATCAAGGTCTTCGATGACCTCGCGACACCGCTCCTGCTGAACGTGAAGGACATGCTCGCGCCGCAGGCCTATCTGCGCATCACCTCGATCGGTCTAAAAGACCCGATGGGCTATGTGATCTCGGTCGTTCTGATCGTCTTCTCGGTGCTCTCGCTGTTCATCGCAACCTCGACCATGCGCAACCGCGATTACGCGACCGTGCAGCGAGGCGGTGGCGGCCTTTCAAAGCGGCCCATCGGCGGGCTCGATCTTGTGATGGCCTGGGGCACGATCGGGCTGATCCTCGCGCTGGTGCTGGCCCCGCATCTTGGCCTGCTGCTGCTCTCCTTCTCGACCGTCTGGTCCTTCAGCGTGCTCCCCGACGGCTTTACCACCGCACATTACACCCGCGTGGTGCTGGAAAGCGGCCAATACATCTGGAACACGCTGCTTTATGCCACGATCGCCGGTTTCATCGGCATCATCATCGGAACGGCGATCTCCTACATCGTGCTGCGCACCAAGGTGCCGGGCCGGCAATGGCTGGATTACCTCGCGAGCGCGGCATTGGCCGTGCCCGGCGTGGTGCTCGGCATCGGCTATCTTCGCGCCTATTATGGGGTGAGCCTGCCCTCGGGCCAATCGGTCACGAGCCTCTGGATCATCATCGTGATCGCGCTCGCCGTGCGCCGCCTGCCCTATGCGCTGCGGGCCTGCATGGCGGCGATGCAGCAGATCAGCGTCTCGCTGGAGGAGGCCGCCGAAAATCTCGGTGCGAACAAGGCTTCGACCATTCGCAAGATCATGGTGCCTTTGATGACCGGCGGCATTCTCGCCGGATTCGTCACGAGCTTCGCCACAGCGTCCGTGGAACTCTCCGCGACCATGATGCTGGTGCAGAACACCTCAGACGCCCCCCTCGCCTATGGCCTCTACGTCTTCATGCAATCACCCGCCGGGCGTGGCGCGGGCGCGGCCCTGGGCATCATCGCCGTGCTGATCGTCGGCATCTCCACCTACCTGTCCCAGTTGCTTGCGGAGCGCGACCGCTCCACCAGGGCGGGGCGCTGATTCTTTTCAATTCGGGAGCAATTCTGATGAGCATCACCTCGGATCTCGGCGCGGAAATCCGCCGCAATGCTGCGGGGATCGACGTTGCCGGCGTCAACCTTTCCTATGGCGCGACCCACGTGCTGAAGGACGTCAACTTGCGGATCGAGCCGGGCGAGTTCTTCGCCTTCCTCGGCCCCTCGGGTTGCGGGAAGACGACGCTTCTGCGCCTCATCGCCGGCTTCAACATCGCGCAAACCGGGCGTGTGATGGTGGGCGGACAGGATATTTCGAGCCTCCCGCCGTGGAAGCGCGATGTGGGCATGGTCTTCCAGTCCTACGCGCTCTGGCCGCATATGAGTGTCGCGAAGAACGTTGCCTTCGGTCTCGAGGAGCGGAAACTCCCGAAGGTCGAGATCGCCGCCCGCGTCGATCAGGCGCTCGATCTCGTGAACCTCAAGCACCTCAAGGATCGCCGCCCCTCGCAGCTCTCCGGCGGCCAGCAGCAGCGCGTGGCGCTTGCCCGCACCATCGCGGTGCGGCCGAAGGTTCTGCTGCTCGATGAGCCGCTCTCGAACCTTGATGCGAAGATGCGCGTGCAGGTGCGCCGCGAATTGCGCGATCTGCAGCAGGAACTGGGCATCACCACGATCTTCGTGACGCATGACCAGGAGGAGGCGAACACCATCTGCGACCGCATCGCCGTGATGAACGACGGTGTGGTGCAGCAGGTTGGCACGCCGATGGCGCTTTATGATCGGCCGGCGAACCTCTTCGTCGCGAACTTTCTCGGCACGGCGAACATCCTCGATGGCACCGCCGAAACGGCTGGTGCGGAATTCGCGATTGCTGGCGGCGGCCGGCTGCCCTTCCCGGCGAAGGAGAATGTGCAGCCGGGCGCAAAACTCGTCTTCCGGCCGCAGAATGCGCGCATCGCCCCGCATGATGCGCCGAATTCACCGGGCATGACGCGCCTTGATGGCCGCATCACCCATGTCGAGTTCCTCGGCGCATCCTTGCGCTATGGCGTGGCGATCGGCGCGAATGAGGTGCTTGTCGATGTGCCGCATCAGGCCGGCAATGCGCCGCTGCCAACAGGCGCGCCGATTGCGGTAGACCTCGACCATTCCCGCGCCCTGTTCCTCGCGGCGTGATGCTCGCCCCCTGAAGGTTGAGCATTGTCAGAGGAAAACCGGCTTGTGGCTGGCAAGGAGGGCCGCTGGCCGGGCGGGATCTGTCATGCCGGCATCTTTCGCTCGTTCAAAACGAGCCTCGAGATCATCCGCCTCGCGGCGATCGTGTGTATCCGCTGTTGCCGCGCTCGTCCTGAACGAATTCTCGACCGTAACTCGCCGGCTGCCGCATCCGCTCAGCACAATCGGCAACGACTGAAGGCATACGATCGGGCCTGTTCGGAATCACCATCTTCAACTATATGCTGGCCTTCCCACGCTGACTTCAGCGCCTGAACAGGGCGTGCAATCTGAGCACCGGTCTGTTTTTCGCACAGACACAATCGGAAGGAGCGAATTTGGCCCTGTCCTCGATATCTGCTCTGATCGTGTTTCTTTTGCTGAACTTTGCCGCTGCTTCCAGTGGCGCGTTTTTTCGCCCGGATCTGTGGTATGCGAAACTGCGCAAGCCAAGCTGGACACCTCCCAATTGGGCGTTTCCGATCGTGTGGTCCGTGTTGTTCTGCGCGATCGCTGTCTCAGGCTGGCTTGTTTGGGAGGCTGCCGGGCTGTCGGCTTGGCCAGCCCTTGTCCTTTACGCGCTCCACCTGCTTGTGAATGCGGCGTGGTCATTCCTGTTCTTCGGGTTGAAGCGCCTGGATTGGGCGATGATCGAGGTGATCTGCCTTTGGGCCATGATCGTCATGGTTCTTGTGGCATTTTATCCATTCAGCGCGCTGGCGGCGCTTCTGCTGGTTCCTTATCTGGCATGGGTGACCATTGCTGCTCTGCTGAATTATCGTCTCCTGCAACTGAATGGCCCGCGCGGCTCAACAACGACCTGAACGACAATTGCTCGCCGATGGGGGGGCGCATCAGGCGAAGCGCGCGAGCACAGGCTGGTGGTCGGAGGCCCGGGTTTCGGCATCATAACTGACCATGGCGAGCCGCGGCAGCATGTCGTCCGTCACAAAGACATAGTCGCAGCAATGGGGCGAAGCGTAGCTGGGCTGCTGCACGCAAGCTGACATCGGATGCGGATTTGATCCGTTGAGGTGAATCCAGCCGTCGACAAAGGCAGGCGCGCCGCTCGCGAAAGGCGCCTCAAGGGCATGCTTCATGGGGTCGTCCGGCAGCATGTTGAAATCGCCGCAGAGGATCGCGGAGGCCGGCTGGGCGGTGCCACGATAGGTGTGCGGGCCGTCCTCTCGCGGTGCGGCGGCGCGGGCCGCCGCCTGTTCATGGATCGAGCGGATGGCCCCGATCTGCGGGCGGCGCAGATCGGGGTGCGAATATTCGAGATGGGTGGTCATCACCCGCAACGGTCCGAACGGGCCATCGACGATGACTTCCAGCAATCCGCGCGGCATGTTGCGGTTCTCGCGCGCGCCCCAGGGCAGCGTGTGACGCAGCACCTGGATCACCGGCAGGCGTGTCAGGATCATGTTGCCGAAGCGCTTGGGCCGTCCTTCCGCGTCGCGCGTCTCCAGCGCCACGCCCTCGATGGCCTGGAAGCCCGGAAGCAATTCGGCGAACTTGCGGAACTGGTCGCCCCTCGGGGTTTCATTCAGCTCGGGGAAGTTATCCGCCACTTCCTGCAGGCAAAGCACGTCTAAATCGGCCATGGCGCGTGCATGGTCCACGATGCGCGCCGGATCGAGCACGCCATCCGCGCCGAGGCACCATTGCACGTTCCAGGTGATCAGGTTCATCGGCGGACCCCGATAAGGATGGTTCAGCGAATGCCAGCGCGCATGAAGCTCTGCACGAACTGGCGCTGGAAGAGGAGGAAGGCGATCAGCAACGGGGCGGATGTCATGAGCGTCGCCGCGCAGATCACAGCCCAGTCGACCCCCTGATCGGGCGAGGAGAAAATCTGCAGCCCGACCGTGAGGGGCCGAGACTCCACAGAGTTCGTGATGATCAGCGGCCAGAGGAAATTGTTCCAATGGTAGCTGACCGAGACAAGGCCATAGGCGATGTAGGTGGGGCGGGCGAGCGGCACATAGACCTTCATCAGCACCTGAAGCGGGCTCGCGCCCTCCACGCGCGCGGCATCATCCAGTTCCTTGGGCACGGTCTTGAAGGTCTGGCGCAGGAGGAAGATGCCAAAGGCCGACGCGATATAGGGCAGCGCGATGGCGGGAATGGTATCGACCAGCCCCAGCCGCGTCATGGTGCGGTAATTCTCGACGATCAGCGCGTCGGGCATGATCATGAGCTGCGCGAGGATCAGCGCGAAAGCGACATCCCGCCCCCAGAAATCCTGCCGCGCCAAAGCATAGGCCGCGAGCGTGCCGAGGACGAGCTGGAAGGCAAGGATGAAGGTCACCAGCAAGAAGGTGTTCAGAAAGTACCGCGCGAAGGGTGCTGCCGCCCAGGCCCGCGTGAAGTTGTCGAGGGTCAGCGGAGCGAAAAGTTCAAAGCGCGTGGTGTATTCCGAGGGGTGGATCGCGGCCCACACCGCATAGGCAAGCGGCAACACCCACAGGATCGCGAGCAGGATCGCGCCTGCGGATTCGAGCGTCAGGGCACGCCCACGCGGCGCATAGGGGTCGCGCCTCGCGGGCACCGCTCCGGGTTTGGGGGCTGCGCTCATCGATAATGAATCCGTCGCTCGAGCCAGCCATATTGAACAAAGGCGATGATCGCGAGGATCGCCAGCAGCACGCAGGTCAGCGTCGCGGCATAGCCCGTATCCCAGAAGCTGAAGCCGACCTGGTAGATGTAGAAAAGCAGAAGCGTGGTCGCATTGTCCGGGCCACCCCTCGTCATGACGACGATATGGTCAACCATGCGGAAGGCGTTGATCATGGCATTGATGAGCACGAAAAGCGTCGTCGGCATGAGGAGCGGAAAGAGCACGCGCCGGAAGTAATACCAGCGCGAGGCCCCCTCGATCGCGGCCGCCTCCCCGAGGCTTGGGGAAATCCCCTGCAAGGCGGCAAGGTAGAAGATCATGAAGAAGCCCGCCTCCTTCCAGACCGCCACCACGATGACAGCGAAGAGAGCGGTATCGCCGGAGCCGAGCCAGTTCGTGGCAGAGCCGCCAAAGAACTGCACGACCTGCTCGATCAGCCCGTATTGGGGCGTGAAGAAGAACAGCCAGATATTCGCAACCGCGATCATCGGCAGGATGGTGGGCGTGAAATAGGCCATCCGCACCCAGGCCTGGCCCTTGATCCGGTCATTCACCCAGATCGCCATCAGGATGGCGAGCCCGATCGAGAGCGGAATGGTGCCGACCGCGAACCAGAAATTGTTGACGAGCGCCCGCCAGAAGATCGGATCAGCGATCATCGCCTCGTAATTCTCGAGCCCGATGAACCGGGAAGGCCGACGGGGACGCGGCGTCGAGTAGAAACTGTCGATGATCGACGCCACTGCCGGCCAATGGGTGAACAACGCGAGACAGCTCATGGCCGGCAGCAGAAGCAGCCAGCCATGCACGGTCGCGCGCTGATATGCGGTCATCCGGCGAACCTGATGATCAGCGGTAGGGCCGCAGGATGCGCTCTGCCTCGGCCTGCGCCTCGGCAAGGGCTTGCGCGGGCGGCTTGGTGCCGAGAATCGCGGCCTGCAGGGCGTCGTTGAAGGCCTTGGTCACGCGCTGGTTCTCATGCGTGGAGAACTCCGCGACAGCATGGGGGAGCTGATCGCGCGCCACGAGCGCAGCCGGGAAATCGGCCGCGTAGGCCTTCATCGCGGGGGTCTCATAGGCGGCAGGCGACACTGCGACATAGCCGGTGTCGATGCCCCATTGCGCCGCACGCTCCGGCGTGGTGATCCACCGGATGAAGCGGAAGGCCGCCTCCTGCTGCGCACGGGCAGCCTTCTTGGAAATGTAGAAATTGCCGCCGCCCGTCGGGCTGCCCCGGCGCTTGCCTGCGGGCAGCATGGCCACGCCGAACGGGAAGCGGGCATTGCTTCGCACATTGGTGAGGTTGCCGGTCGTGGTCCACATCATCGCGACCTTGCGCTCGAAAAAGTCACGCGGCGTGGTGCCCCATTCCACGATTCCGGTCGGGTGGACCCTGTGCTTCTGCGCGAGGTCCATCCAGTATTGCAGCGCTTCAAGCACGGCCGGGTTGGTGAAATCGGTGCGGTTGCCCGCGGAATTGGCAAGGATGGCGCCAGCCTGCGTCGAAAGCCCCTGGAACAGCCAGTAGGGGAAGCCCGACGACGGGATCTGGATACCCCATTGCGTGACCGCGCCGGATGCGTCGCGCTTGGTCAGCTTCTGCGCGAATTCGATCTGCTCGGCCCAGTTCTGCGGCGGCTTCTCCGGGTCAAGCCCGGCCTCGCGGAACATCTCCTTGTTCCAGTAGAGCACCACCGTGGAGCGCTGGAAGGGGATACCCCAGGTCTTGCCGCCGGTCTGGCTGTTTTCCATGAAGGCCGGGAAGAAGCTCTTGAGCCACTCGCGATCCGCATCGGTAGAGATGAATTCATCGAAGGGAACGATCGCATCCTCGTCGATCAGCGTGAACATGTCGGTGGAGAGCAGGACCGACGTGACCGGCGGGGTGCCGCTCTTGTGGGCGGTCAGCGCCTTGACGATCGTCTCCTGATAGGTGCCCGCATAGATCGGGCGGACCTTGATGTTCGGGTTCTCTTTCTCGAAATCCGCGGCAAAGCTGTCGATCAGCTTGGTAATCGGACCACCCACCGCCACCGGATAGAAGAACGAAACTTCCGCAGCCTGCGCAATCGCCGGCCCCGCTGCGGCCATGCCGGCCAAGGCCACGCCACCCGCCAGCAATTCGCGCCGGCTCGTCCGCCCATGCTTTGTCATGTCAACCTCCCCTTTCAATGGCCGCCGTTTCTAACGGAGCCGTTTGCTTCATTTCACGACGGGCCGGACAGACGCCGGCCGCTCGATACATCAAACCAGTGGGCGGCCCCCACGGGAACCTGCAGCCCGATGCGCTCGCCCTGCCGCGCGGCGATCTTGCCCGGGCGCCGAGCGATGACGTGCTGCGTGCCGATGCTCGCTTCGACGAGCGTCTCTCCGCCGAGATATTCCACCGCCACGATAACGGCGGGCAGGCCGCCCTCCCCGATATCGAGGTCTTCGGCGCGCACACCGAGCGCTGCGTGCGCGCGCAGGAGGCCATCCGGCGGCGCTGGCCAAGCCTCCTCCGCCCCCGCGAGCCCCGCGAGCGGGGTGACGTTCATGGGCGGCGCGCCGACGAAGCGGGCGACGAAGATGGTCTCTGGCCGTTCATAGAGGTCGGAGGGCGAGCCATCCTGCTCAATCCTCCCCTCGCGCATCAGGATCACCTGATCGGCCATGGTCATGGCCTCGACCTGATCATGCGTGACATAGACCATGGTGATCCCGAGCCGACGCTGGAGATCGCGGATTTCGCGGCGCATCTCGACACGCAGCTGGGCATCGAGATTGGAGAGCGGCTCATCCATCAGGCAGACAGGGGCTCGAGCCACGATCGCGCGGCCCAAAGCCACGCGCTGCTGCTGCCCTCCGGATAATTGCGAGGGCTTGCGCTCCAGCAGCTTTCCGAGGCCGAGGATCGCCGCCGCCTCCTGGAGCCGCTTTTCGCGCTCCGCCTTGTCGAGCGCGCGCACGCGCAAACCAAAGATGATGTTCTCGGCCACGGTCAGATGCGGAAACAGCGCATAGTTCTGGAAAACCATGGCGATCCCCCGGTTCGCCGGTGGAGCATGCGTGACGTCGCGACCGGCGATGTGGATTACACCTTCGCTGGCTTCCTCAAGCCCGGCGATCAAGCGCAGTGTCGTGGATTTGCCGCAGCCGGAGGGCCCGAGCAGCGCGACGAGATGGCCGGGCTCGACACGAAAGCTGATGCCATCGACCGCGCGCGTCTCACCCCATAGCTTGGTGACGCCCCGCAATTCAACGGCCGCCATATGTCCCGCCTCATTCCTGCGGCGCCGACGCCGGTTCCGCTGCTTCCCCGTCGGTCGTTCAGGCGACCGTTTTTCTCTTCAAAGCAGTTTAAAGCGCATTCGCGTGACAGGTTCAAGACATCTACTTTGCCGGTTTACAATCGCGCCGCTCAGGTTCCATCCGGCATGAGGAAGGCGACCCGGATCGCATCAAGCGCCGACCTGCGTCCCTTGCCCTGCTCGATGCGGATCAGCATGCGGTGAAAGCGAGGCGCACCCGCTTCCGAAACGGGTTGACCGGTATGTCGTTCGAGATGCTGTTCATGGAGGGGCATTCGGCGGCATCCGCGCGCCAAATCAGCGACCACATGCAGGAAACCTCCTCACAAGCGCCGATCCCACTGAGAAGGTTCGTGCTTGGACCGCGCGAAGCCGCCGAAGAAACTCGGGCCGGTTCGCGTTTCGCCAGGGCGATGACCGGAAAGCTCGCCAAGAACAGCCGCAAAACCTGAAGATGGAAGCTTGGAAACTTGGAAGCTTGGAAGCTTGGAAGAAGCAGATTCCGGCACCTGTGGCCGTTCAACTGACAAGAAGCTTTTCCAAGCCATCTGTGCCAGCGCTGTGTGTCAGAGCCGAAAATCCGGAAATGGCCAGGAACCTCGCCGAATGGTGGGCGCGACAGGGATTGAACCTGTGACCCTTCGCGTGTGAAGCGAATGCTCTCCCGCTGAGCTACGCGCCCGTCTTTTGGGGGATACGCGAGAAGGACGGCGCCCGTCAAGCGCAGGGTGCGGGGAAGCTTGCCGGCCGTGCAAGACACTCTTGCAGGGGCGTTGACCATCGTCGCAAAAATACAACACAGCCGCTGCGGCTTGCGCGCCATCGGCTTACACGTGCTCACGCTTGCGTGAAGGGACTTGCCTTGTTGACCGTTAGCTCGGCATAGAGCAGCCTTGATGCATCTTTTCCAGTGCCGAATCTTCGGGAGTTGGCCCATGCGCCTCATCCGCTCGCTTGTCCTTGCCGGTCTCGCCGGTCTTGCGACCTTGTCGCATGCCTCTGCCGAAATAGACCCCGTGACCCGCCAGCCGCTCCACCTGGCGGATGATGTCCGTTTCTTTGCCTCGCCCATTCCCCGCCAGGAGGTGGAGTACAAGGGCCGCCACGCGCCGGGCACCATCGTGGTGGATACGAACGAGAAGCGTCTCTACCTCGTGTTGCCGAATGGCCGCGCCATGAAATATGGCGTGGGCGTGGGCCGCCCCGGCTTCTCATGGGCTGGCACAAAGACCGTGACCCGCAAGGCCGAGTGGCCTTCCTGGACGCCTCCCGCCCAGATGCTGCGCCGCCGCCCCGATCTGCCGCGCTTCATGCCGGGTGGCGAGGGCAACCCGATGGGCGCCCGCGCGCTCTATCTTGGCACCTCGCTCTACCGCATCCACGGCTCGAACGAGCCGGAGACGATCGGCCAGGCCGTGTCTTCAGGCTGCATCCGCATGCTCAATTCCGATGTGATCGATCTCTACGAGCGTGTCCGCGTCGGAACCCGCGTGGTCGTTATGCGCTGAGCGCGAGTGCCGCGGCAGGGTTGCAGGGCCGGTCGTTCAGGACCGGCCCTTTTCGTTTCAGACCCTCTTCCTTCAGCGACGAGGCAGGAACTTCGGCTCGCGGCTCAGGGCCTTCTCGGAAAGTTCCGCCTCGTATTCCGCCATGACGGCCTCGCCCTGGCTTGCGAAGTGGCGCAGAAGCGGCCAGCCATAGATGCCGCTGTCATGCATGTCGTCGAAACGGATGCGGATGGCGTAGTTTCCCACGGGCTCGACGCCGAGGATCATCACGTGGATCTTGCCGGGCACGGTCTTGCGCTCGGAGGGCGAATGCCCCTGCACTTCTGCCGAAGGCGATCGCACGCGCAGCAATTCGGCCGAAATTGTTCCAGAATATCCGTCATCGAAGGCGACGAGCAGCGATTTGCGGTTCTGCGCGATGCGCAACTCGGTGGGCCAGGCTGTGTTGTCTGTCATCTCGGAGGCCTTGTGGTTTCAAGCAATCTCGCACTTGGCTTCGGCGAGAGGCGCGACGTCGAGTTAGGGCACAGAAAAGCTCTTGCCAACACATCGCCTCTTGCCAACACATCGCCTCTTGCCAAAGCCGATGGACGCGGCAGTTTATGGACAGACAGGAAGGGAGCGGACTGACCGCAACCCGCCAGAGGATGAGTTCTGGTTCATGACCACGCCCGAGAAATCCCCTGCCCCAGCTTTTGAACTGGTCGATCCATTCGGTCGCGGCATCGAGTATTTGCGCGTTTCGGTGACGGATCGTTGCGATTTCCGCTGTGTCTATTGCATGAGCGAGCATATGAGCTTCCTGCCCAAGCAGGATCTTCTGACGCTGGAGGAACTCGATCGCCTCTGCTCCGCTTTCGTGCGGCGCGGCGTGCGGAAGCTGCGCATCACCGGCGGCGAGCCCCTCGTGCGGCGGGACATCATGACCCTCTTCCGCTCGCTCTCGCGCCATCTCGATTCGGGTGCATTGCAGGAACTCACCCTCACCACGAATGGCTCGCAGCTCCAGCGCTTCGCGCGTGAACTCGCCGAATATGGCGTGAAGCGCATCAATGTCTCGCTCGACACGCTCGATGCCGAGAAATTCCGCGCCATTACCCGCTGGGGCGCGCTCGACAAGGTGCTTGCGGGCATTGATGCCGCCCAGGAGGCCGGCCTCAAGGTGAAGATCAACGCGGTGGCGCTGAAGGATTTCAACGAGGATGAATTCGTGCCCATGATCCGCTGGGCGCATGGGCGCGGCATGGATATCACCTTCATCGAGGTGATGCCGCTGGGCGAGGTCGATGGCCATCGCGCCGATCAATACCTGCCGCTGAGCCAGATGCGCGCGGGCCTGATGGACCACCTCACGCTTGAGGAATCGAGCCACCGCACCGGGGGCCCGGCCCGCTATTTCACCGCGAAGGAAACGGGCGGGCGCATCGGCTTCATCACGCCGCTCACGCATAATTTCTGCGAGAGCTGCAACCGCGTGCGCCTCACCTGCACCGGCACGCTCTTCATGTGCCTCGGCCAGGAAGATGCCGCGGACCTGCGCAAGCCCTTGCGGCAAAGCGAGAGTGATGACGCGCTCATGCGCGCGATCGAGGCGGCGATTTCCCGCAAGCCCAAGGGGCATGATTTCGTGATTGACCGGAAGACGAACATTCCGGCCGTGGGCCGTCACATGAGCATGACCGGCGGCTGATCAGAGGCGATAGGCCATCCGCACGCCGCCCCAATGCTGGCTGCGGATGCGGATGGGCGCATCCACTTCCTTCATCTGCACGACCACGCCATTGCACATATCCCGATTGTAGGTATGGATCAGGGAATCGCAGATGACAAGCTCGGACAGTAGGCAGGCACGATCGTCGTAGATCCGGCGGTTGCGGCAATTCGAGATGTTCCAGGCGCGATC
>NZ_JBJTDY010000026.1:0-41605 GCF_046092605.1 Rhabdaerophilum sp.
GGGTCGAACTCGCAGATCTCGGCCTGCTGCCCTCCCGGCCCGACTGGGCCAAAGGATTGCGCGAGACATGGCAGCCGGGCGAGGCCGGCGCGCTGAAGCGGCTGCTCCGCTTTCTCGGCGGCGGCTTGCATGGCTATGCCGAGGGTCGGAACCGGCCGGACCTGCCCTCGACCTCCATGCTCTCGCCCCACCTGGCCGTGGGCGACATCTCCGTGCGGCGCGTCTGGCAGATGACGGAGCAGGCGCTGGCGACGGGAGAGACGCGCGGCACGAACGAGGATGTCGAGAAATTCTTTTCCGAACTCGGCTGGCGCGAATTCGCCTATCACCTTCTCTACCACTACCCCACGCTCGCAACCGTCAATTACCAGCCAAAATTCGATTCCTTCCCCTGGGCCACGAACCCGCTGGCACTGGCCGCCTGGCAGAAGGGGCAAACCGGCTATCCGATCGTGGATGCCGGCATGCGCCAGCTCTGGCAGACCGGCTTCATGCATAACCGCGTGCGAATGATCGTTGCCTCGTTTCTCATCAAGCACCTGCTGATCGACTGGCGGGCGGGCGAGGCCTGGTTCTGGGACACGCTCTGCGATGCCGACCCGGCGAACAACGCCGCGAGCTGGCAATGGGTGGCCGGTTCAGGCGCGGACGCAGCCCCCTACTTCCGGATTTTCAACCCCATCACGCAAGGTGAGAAATTCGATCCGGATGGGAATTTTGTCCGTGCTTACGTTCCGGAAATTGCTAAGCTTCACGGAAAGTTGATCCATCGCCCCTGGGAGGCGCCCGGCGCCATCCTCACCCGTGCCGGCATCCGGCTCGGCGAAACCTACCCCCGGCCCGTCGTTTCGCATGAAGATGCGCGCGAAAGGGCCCTTGAAGCCTTCAAGTCGCTGCCGCCGGCAGCGTCCAACGTCTGACAGAAGGGACGCTCCATGCGCATTGCAGTAATCGGCAGCGGGATTTCCGGCCTCGGCGCGGCCTTTCGCCTGAGCCGGCATTTCGGGCCGGAAGCCGTGACGGTCTTCGAGAAGGAGAACCGCCTCGGCGGCCATTCCGCGACGGTCGATATCGAATATGCGGGCGTGCCGGTTTCGGTCGATACCGGCTTTATCGTGTTCAACACCCTGAACTATCCGCTGCTGACGGCCCTTTTTGCCGAACTCGGGGTGGCCACGCATCGTTCGAACATGGGTTTCTCGCTCTCGCTGGATGGCGGGCGGTTCGAATGGTCGGGGCAGGAAACGAATGTCATCTCCTCGTTTTTCGCGCAGCGCTCGAATGTGCTGAACCCCCGGCTGTGGCGCATGCTCTCGAGCATGCGGCGTTTCTCGGCCGAGGCGATCGAGGATCGCGCCGCCGGCCGCGTGGGCAAGGGGTCCTTGCGTGATTATCTCGCTGAAAAGCGGGCCTCGCGCGAACTCATCGAGGATTACATCCTGCCGATGGGCGCGGCAATCTGGTCGATGTCGGCGGAAGCCGTGCTGGACTTCCCGGCGGAGAGCTTCATCGCCTTCTTCGACAACCATCGCCTGCTGCACTGGAACCGCCCGGCCTGGCGCACGGTAACCGGAGGCTCGCGCAGCTACGTGCGGAATCTCGTGGCGACAGCGGGTTTCAACACCCGCATCGGCGAAGGCGCGGCATCCCTCCGGCGCATGGCCAAGGGTGTCGAGATCATCACCACGCGGGGCCAGCGCGGCCTGTTCGATGCGGTGGTCTGCGCGACCCATACTGATCAGGCGCTGGCCTTGCTCGACGATGCCGGAACCGAGGAGCGGGCCGTGCTCGGTGGCCTCGCCTATGCGGAGAACGAGGTAATCCTCCACCGCGATCCGCGCCTCATGCCGAAGCGCAAGCGCGCCTGGGCCGCGTGGAACGTGCTGCGCGAATCTGGCGAGGTCGGCCGTCCGGTAATGGTCAGCTACTGGATGAACCGCCTGCAGGGCATCGATAACAGACACCCGCTTTTCGTCACGCTCAACCCGAGCATCGAGCCGGCACCGGAGACTGTGTTCGGCCGCTTCTGCTATGCCCATCCGCAATATGATGCCTCGGCGCTCGTGGCACAGAAGGCGCTTCCGGGCATCCAGGGGCGCGGCGGGCTGTTCTATGCCGGGGCCTGGACCGGCTACGGCTTCCACGAGGACGGCCTGCGCGCGGGCTTTGAGGCCGCGGACCGGCTGATCGCCGCGCATGGGCTGCAGGGGGGCACCAGCGTGCCGCAGCGCGCGGTAGGTGCGCCACCCCGCCTTTGAGCGCCATGGAACCGCGCTTCCTCCCGCCCCCGGATGCCGCGCTCTTCTATGTCGGCTCGGTGATGCATGCGCGCATGAAACCGAAGGTGCATCGCTTCACCTATTCGGTTTTCGCTCTGCTGGTCGATCTCGACCGGCAGGAGGAAGCGCATCGGCTCTCGCCGTTCTTCTCGATCGGGAAATTCAACCTCATCGGCTTCGATCTTTGCCCGCATGGCATCGCCAGGGGCTCGCCTAACCCGAAGGCGGATGTGGTGGCGGCGCTGAAGGCCGCTGGCCTCGCCGAGGAGCCTGCACGCGTGATGCTGCTCTGCTACCCGCGCGTGCTGGGTTTCGTGTTCAACCCCCTTTCGATCTACTTCGCCTATGCGGCGGATGGCCGGCTGATCGGGGTGCATTACGAGGTGCGCAACACTTTCGGCGAGCGCCATGCCTATGTGGAGCCCGTTGTGCCGGGCCAACTCACCGAAGCCGGCCTGAGGCAGGAAGCGGACAAGCTCTTCTACGTCTCGCCCTTCATGCCCATGGAGCAGCGCTACCATTTCCGCGTTCGGCCGCCGGGCACGGCCGACATCGCGGTGCGCATCCACGAGACGGATGCGGAAGGGCCGATCCTTGCGGCCACCTTCCATGGCAAGGCCGAGCGCATCACCGCCCGCTCCTGCCTGCGGCTGGCTTTCGCCATGCCCTTGATGACCCTGAAGGTCTTCGCTGGCATTCATTGGGAAGCGTTGCGCCTTTGGGTGAAGGGTGTCACATTGGTATCGAGGCCGGCACCTCCACCTGCGGCTTCTCACGGAGGGCGATTTCTGTCGGTTACGACCGACGCGACACGGAAAGTGCATCATGCAGGATAAGTCGACGAAGGCGCCCATCCGCCTGACGGACGCCAATTTCGCCGCCGAGACCCGTTTCGTGCCGCGCGCCAGCCGCGAAATGCTGCGTTTCGCGCTGGGCCTGAGCGTGGGCTCGCTGACGGTCACATTGCCCGATGGCCGGGTTTTCATGGTGGATACCGGCCAGCCTGGGCCAACGGCCGAAATTCTCATCCGAAACTGGCGCTTCGCGCGCCGCGTGATGTTCGCCGGTGATGTCGGCCTCGGTGACAGCTATGGCGATGGCGACTGGAACAGCCCGGATGTTACCGAAGTCGTGAAGATCTTCGCGATCAACGAGAATCTCACCGCAAATTTCCTGGCGCGCTCGCCCCTCGCACGTTTCGCCTTCCAGGTGCTGCATTTCCTGAACCGGAACACGAAATCCGGCTCGAAGCGCAACATTTCCGCGCATTACGACCTCGGAAACAGCTTCTACAGGGAATGGCTCGATCGCTCGATGACCTATTCCTCGGCGATTTTTTCGCCGGGCGACAACGATCTTTCCAGCGCGCAGGAGCGGAAATATCGTCGCCTTGCCGACGACATGGGTGTGAAGCCCGGAGAGCATGTGCTGGAAATCGGCTGCGGCTGGGGCGGCTTCGCGGAATTCCTCGCGCGTGAACGCGGCGCGAAAGTCACCGCGCTCACCATCAGTCGCGAACAGTTCGAATATGCGCAGAAGCGCATCCAGAATGCGGGCCTCTCGGAGCAGGTGGAAATCCGCTTCCAGGATTACCGTGACGAGCGCGGCACCTATGACCGCATCGGCTCGATCGAGATGTTCGAAGCCGTGGGCGAAAGCTACTGGAACAGCTATTTCTCCACTCTGCGCGACCGGTTGAAGACCGGCGGCACGGCAGGATTGCAGATCATCACGGTCGCGGATCGGTTCTTCGAGGATTACCGGCGGAACATCGATTTCATCCGCCGTTTCATCTTTCCGGGAGGCATGCTGCCCTCGCCCGGCAAACTCGCGGAGCTTTCAAGCAGCCACGGTTTCGCGAGCCAGTCCGATCTTTCGATCCGCCATGATTACGCGGAAACGCTTCGGCAATGGCGCGCGAGCTTTGATTCCGCATGGCCGCGCCTGCAGCCGCTCGGTTTCGACGATCGCTTCCGCCGGTTGTGGCGGTATTATCTCAGCTATTGCGAGGGCGGCTTCGATGCGGGCTCGATCGACGTCCACCAGTTGGTCTATCGCAAGATGTGAAGGACCCGGGCGGGCCATGGCCCTGCCTTTCCCGGCCCGCGCCGCTCAATGCGCACCAGTCGAGCGCTTCATGATCCAGAAATAGACACGATAGGGCAGAATTGCGAGGAACTTCAGCTGCCAGGCGAACCGGCGCGGGAAGAAGATCTCGAAACGCCCGTCATCGAGGCCATCGGCGATGCGCCGCGCGGCCTCGTCCACGGGCATCAGATAGGGCATCTCGAAGGCGTTCTGCGCCGTTGCCGGCGTTTCCACGAAGCCGGGATTCACCAGCTGGAACAGAATTCCACGCCGATCGCCATCGAATTTCAGGCTTTCGACCATGTTGATCAGGCCGGCCTTCGTGGCACCATAGGCCGCCGATGTCGGCATGCCGGTATAGCCCGCGACGCTGGCATTGACCGCGATCTGCCCGCCATGCACGAGCATACCCGGCACGATTGCCCCGAGCGCATTGACGACGCCGCCGAGATTGACCGCGAAGCTCTTGTGATACTTCGCGGTATCGAAAGGCTCGATCTCCACCGGGTAGAACACGCCGGCATTGAGAAAGGCGCGGGAAATCCGGCCGTGTCTTGCCTCAACCTCCGTCACCAGAGCGCGAATTGCGACTTCATCGGTCACGTCACAGGGGGCGGGAATGATCGCGTTCGGAATGGGCGACGCGCGGGCCAAGGCCTCGAGCTCGTCCGCACGCCGGGCGGTCGCGACCACGCGCCAGCCACGCCGCACGCATTCCAGCGCCAGTTCACGCCCGATGCCGGAGCTCGCCCCGGTGATCCAGAAAAGACCATCCGAGGGTTTCTGGGGCCGCGCCACGATCACGGCGTCAGTGCCGGATGAAGCGGTTGAGATACTTTCCGATGGGACCGGTGAGGCGCAACGGGGCATCCGTCACCGCGAAACACAGGCATTCCTCGCCCTCGACCGCAACCGGCGTATGGTCGACATGCTCATCGGTGATCGCGACCGCCCCGCGGCCATAATACCCAGTTTCGTCGCGGAACGCCCCACGGATGACGAGTGTCACTTCCGAACCCTCATGCGTGTGCTGGGGCATCTTCTTGCCCCCGCGGATGCGGTAGAGGATGGCCGTGGTGCCGTCATCGGTCTCGATGTGGCATTCCTTCACGCCCGGCA
Source organism: Rhabdaerophilum sp. (assembly GCF_046092605.1). Lineage (NCBI taxonomy): Bacteria > Pseudomonadati > Pseudomonadota > Alphaproteobacteria > Hyphomicrobiales > Rhabdaerophilaceae > Rhabdaerophilum > Rhabdaerophilum sp. Next base: position 5,487 of record NZ_JBJTDY010000026.1, read on the forward strand.
GGACCGTGCGGAATTCTAGGGATTCGATGCTCCGGCCCAGGAAATGCCGCAGCGCCCTGGGCTCATCCGACGGGGCTGCATCGGAGAGATGATCGCCGCTCACCCGGCTTTTCACCGGCTCGGCCGAGAAGATCTGGTCAAGACGCGCAAGACGGTTCTTCACGCTCACGGGCTCGACCTCATCCACGGAGGAAGCGAGCGCGGTTTCAAGCGCATGCACATAAACACGGCTATCCGGATTGAGCTCGAGATGCGAGCCGACCAGGGCATGCAGGGATTTCGGCAGGCCGCCGGAAGCGAAGGCCGCGAGCAACGCGTCCATGGCGGAACCCCGCACCTGCAATGGCGAATGCTGATTCAAGCCCTTATACTCCGAAGAGGTGTCAGACATTATCGATTACGCTGCTCTACGCGAGACTTTTGGCGCTGGATCACAATCAATAACGCTTCATACCCGTCCAGCCTTTCCCACTCAATTCCGCCGATTGACGCAGAGCAGCCGAACCGCCCCACGGCAACCCGCCCCGGCCGGTGCTTGCGCCGCAGGCCGCTGGCATGCCATGCCTTGTCCATGCCTTGTGCCTGACCAAAACGGCCGGCGCGGCCGCGCGAGCTTGATCCATGATTCCCGAACCGACTGAAATTATATCCACGTTTCCCGCAACGCAGATGATCTTCCGTGACGATGCCTATGCACGGGAGGCAGAGGCGACGGGATTGGGCGCCGCCGGTGATTTCCTCATCCTCGATGCGACGCTCTTCTACGCAGCGTCGGGCGGGCAGCCGGCCGACCATGGTCGAATCACATGTTCCTCCGGAGAGGTTCTGCCCATCACGGAAGTGCGCTTTCTCGATCCCGCCAAGACGCGGATCGGTCACATGCTGCCGCCAGGCGTTGCGGCGGGCCTCGCGGGGCAGAAGGTGCGGCTCATGCTCGATTGGGAGCGCCGCCACCGGCTGATGCGGGTGCATACGGCGCTGCACCTGCTTTCCGTGGTCCTGCCTTATCCCGTCACCGGAGGCGCGGTGAATGCCGATGATGGCCGGCTCGATTTCGACATTCCCGAGGCGGGGCTCGACCGCGAGGCGATCGAAGCCGAGCTCAACCGGCTGATCGCCACCGACGCCGCTGTGACCGACCGGCTCATCACCGAGGCGGAACTTGATGCCAATCCGGGCCTCGTCAAGACGATGTCGGTCCAGCCGCCACGCGGGACTGGCACGGTGCGGCTCGTGGAAATCGCAGGATCGGGTGAGAAACCGCTCGATCTGCAGCCCTGTGGTGGCACGCATGTGAAGAAAACAGGCGAGATCGGCCACATGACCGTTACGGCCATCGAGAAAAAGGGCAAGCTGAACCGCCGCGTTCGGATCGCCTTCGCCTGAGCGCGCGATCCGCAACAGGCACCACAATCCGGGAACAGCATGCCCTTCAACAAGATCCACGTCCCCACCGCCCTGCCCGCCGCTATGTGCGGCATGATCAACGAACAGCTGCACGAATCGCTCGTCGAGACCTGCGGTGTGAACCCGGACGACAATTTCTGCCTCGTCACGCGGTATGCTTCGGACGATATCATCCTCCATCCGACCTTCCTCGGCGAGCGCGACCCGGCCGGCACCATCGTGATCGAGGTCACGCTGCTGGCTGGCCGAACGGATCAGCAGAAGGAAGCGTTCTACAAGAACATCCGGCATCGGCTGCGGAAAATCGGGTTCGAACCGCGTAACTCGATCGTCTTTCTGGTCGAAAATCGGGCCATTGACTGGTCGTTCAGTGAAGCCGGCTCCGTGAAATCAGTTTTGGGACTGTGAGGCACCCGCCATGGCCAATCTTTTCGCTGAAATCCCGTTCGTTTCCACGTCTTGGCTCGCCGAGAACCATCACCGGCCCGAGGTGAAGGTGGTGGATGGCAGCTGGCACCTGCCGCCCGCGGGCCGCAAGGCGCCGCAGGAATATGCCGAGGCGCATATCACTGGCGCGGTGTTCTTCAACATTGACACCGTGGCGGATCTCTCCTCCGGCTTGCCGCACATGCTGCCGACGGCCGAGCATTTCGCGCGCGATGCCGGGGCGCTGGGCCTCTCCGAGAGCGATACGATCGTAGTCTATGACCAGCTCGGCCTCTTCACGGCGCCGCGCGTGGCCTGGATGTTCCGCATCTATGGTGCTCGCGATGTGCGCATTCTGGAGGGCGGGTTACCCGCGTGGAAGGCGGAAAATCGCCCGCTGGAAAGCGCGATCCCCTCGCTTCCGGCCGCGAGCTTCCGCGCGAGCCTCGATCGCAGCATGGTCGCGGCCTTGCAGGACGTGCAGGGGGCGCTGGCGAGCGGTTCCGCGCAGGTGGTGGATGCCCGGCCCGCCCCGCGCTTCCGGGGTGAGGCGCCCGAACCGCGCCCAGGCGTGCGCTCCGGCCATATGCCCGGCAGCCGCAGCCTGCCTTTCGATGTCGTCACGCAATCCGGCGCGCTGAAATCCCCGGAGGAGATTCGCGCGGCCATGGCGACCAGCGGGATCGACCCCTCGAAGCCGGTCGTCTGCTCTTGCGGGTCGGGCGTCTCGGCGGCCATCATCGCCATGGCGCTGAGCCGCGCGGGCGTGGAGGTTCAGGGGATCTATGACGGCTCCTGGGCCGAATGGGGCGCGCGCGAGGATTTGCCGCTCGCAACCGGGCCGGCGGATTAAGCCCCGCGGCGGGGAAGCCAGCCCGGCGTCAGCGCGAGATAGGCAAGGTATGGCGCACCAAACCGGCGGGCCAGTTCCTTTTCCTCGAAACGCGCCTGCGCGATCACCGCCACAATTCCGGCCACGAGGCAGATCAGCGAGAAGACCGAAGGCAGGGCAAGGAAAAACCCGATTTGCGAGATGAGCACGCCCAGGAACATCGGGTGCCGCAGCCTTGCGAAAGGGCCGGAGGTAATGAGGTTCGTCTCCGCGCGCTCCTCGACACCCGTGCGCCAGTCGCCCGCCATGTAGTGATGGACGTAGGAACACAGGGCGAAACCGACGAGCAGCAGGGCGAGACCGGAGAGCACCAAAGCCGGATGCATCAGCACCGGGAATACACCGATCTGCGCATCGAATTGCGGGAATGGCACGCGGATGACGGTCACGCCCCAAACCGCGAGCCGCAGCGTGCGGAACAGGGAATGCGTCACATGCTGCACCGTGCCGGGCCGAGCGCTGGCTCTCAGCGAGAAACCGGCGCGTGCCTCTGCGCCCGCCATGCGCGTGACATACACGAGCGCGAGCAGCGTAAAGAAGGTCGGCAATGCCGCGCGGGCAAAGTCGAGAGCAGGCACCGGCTTCCCCCTTCCGATGCGAATTTCACCTTTCTTCTTATGAGCCTGGCGCCCTGCGGGCGATAGCCCCCCGGGCGCTTATGTCGCGCCTGGTCGGGACATGCCGGAGGCAGGCGGCTGTGGCGGGCAGCCGAGGGGCCAGATTTCTCAATGCAGATATCTCAGTGCAGGATCTGGCTAAGGAAGAGCCTGGTGCGCTCGTGCTGAGGGTTCTTGAAGAAGGCATCGGGCGTGTTGATCTCCACGATCTGGCCCTGATCCATGAAGATCACGCGGTTCGCCACCTGCCGGGCAAAGCCCATTTCGTGGGTCACGCAGAGCATGGTCATGCCCTCTTCCGCGAGGCTCACCATGGTGTCGAGCACTTCCTTCACCATTTCGGGGTCGAGCGCCGAGGTCGGCTCGTCGAACAGCATGATCTTCGGGCTCATGCAGAGCGAGCGGGCGATCGCCACGCGCTGCTGCTGGCCGCCCGAGAGCTGGCCAGGATATTTGTTCGCCTGCTCGGGGATCTTCACGCGGGTGAGGTAGTGCATGGCCACCTCTTCCGCCTCCTTCTTCGGCATCTTCTTTACCCAGATCGGCGCGAGCGTGCAGTTCTCGAGGATCGTGAGATGCGGGAAGAGGTTGAAGTGCTGGAACACCATGCCGACATCGCGACGGATCTCGTCGATCTTCTTGACATCGTTGGTAAGCTCCACGCCATCCACCACAATGTGACCCTTCTGGTGCTCCTCCAGACGGTTGATGCAGCGGATCATGGTCGACTTGCCGGAACCCGAGGGGCCGCAGATGACCACGCGCTCGCCCTTGGCGACCGTGAGGTTCACATCCTTGAGCACGTGGAATTCGCCATACCATTTGTGCACATCCGTGAGCTTCACGGCCGTGTCGGTCTTGAGCGGGGTGGGCTTCAGGTTCGCAATGGCCATCGAGATGCTCCTTAACGCTTGTCGCCCACGGAGAGCCGTCGCTCCATCGAGCGCGCATAGACGGCCATCCCGTAGCAGAAGATGAAATACACGATCGCGGCGAAGGCATAGCCGGTCGCCGAGGTGGTGGGCGCCGCCCATTGCGGATCGACGCGGGCGGTCTCGATGGCCTTCAGGAAGTCGAAGATGCCGACGATCAGCAGCAGAGACGTATCCTTGAACAGCCCGATATAGGTGTTGACGATGTTCGGGATAGTGATCTTCAGCGCCTGCGGCAGGATGATGAGACGCATCATCTGCCAGTAGCCGAGCCCCATCGCCATCGCGCCCTCATACTGGCCCTTCGGCAAGGCCTGCAGGCCGGCGCGCACCACCTCCGCCATGTAGGCGGAGGCGAAGAGGCCGATGCCGACGAGCGCGCGCAGCAGCTTGTCCACCGTGATGTTGTCCGGCAGGAACAAGGGCAGCATCGTGTTTGCCATGAAGAGCACCGTGATGAGCGGCACGCCACGCACGAATTCGATGAACAGCACCGAGAAGAACTTCACCACCGGCAGCTTCGAGCGGCGCCCCAGCGCGAGCAGGATGCCGAGCGGGAGCGAAGCGACGATGCCGACGCCGGCGACCACCAGCGTCACCATCAGCCCGCCCCAGCGGGCGGTATCCACCGGCGCAAGGCCCAGGATCGACGAGCCGCTCAGCAGGAAGAACGAAACGATCGGCAGCACCAGGACAAAGTAGTAGAAGCCAATGTCGCGACGCGGGGCCTTCTGCCACAGCATCCACGCCACGCCGATCGCGCCGAGCAGGAAGAACAGGTCCACCCGCCAGCGTTGGTCGATCGGGTAGAACCCGTAGATGAAAAAGGACAGACGATCACGCACGAAAGCCCAGCACGCGCCGGGCACAACGCCATTCCTGGCGATGCAGGCCTCGCGATCCGCGCCGCTCCACACCGCATCGGTGATCAGGAAGCTGATGAAGCCGGGCAGGACCCAGAGCGTCAGCAGGGCTATGGCCAGCGTCAGAACCGTATTCGCCGGCGAGGAGAACAGGTTCGCACGTATCCAGCCCACCACGCCGACCATGCTGGCGGGCGGCGGCAGGACCTGGGCCGGTGTCGCGCGCACGAAGGCGACGGATTGTCCCGAGAAGGTTGCGGTTTCAGACATGGCGCCCTCCTCAGCGTTCCACCAGCGCCTTGCGGCTGTTGTACCAGTTCATGAACAGCGAGGTCGAAAGGCTGATCGTGAGATAGACAAGCATCGTGATCGCGATCACCTCGACCGCCTGGCCGGTCTGGTTCAGCACCGTTCCGGTGAAGACCTGCACCAGATCCGGGTAGCCGATGGCGACCGCGAGCGAGGAGTTCTTCGTGAGGTTCAGATATTGCGAGGTGAGCGGCGGGATGATCACCCGCATCGCCTGCGGGATCACCACGAGATCCAGCGTGGGACCCGGTCTCAGTCCAAGCGCATAGGCAGCCTCGGTCTGCCCCTTGCTGACGGCCTGGATGCCGGCGCGCACGACTTCCGCGATGAAGGCCGCCGTGTAGATGACGAGGCCGACGACCAGCGCCACGAATTCCGGGAAGATCTGCAATCCGCCCTGGATGTTGAAGCGCCCGAGATTGGGATAGGTCAGCGTCAGCGGTTGCCCCGCGAGGAAGTAGACCGCCAGCGGCAGCACGAGGATCAGCCCGATCGCCACGGGCAGGGAGCGGGCCTGCTGGCCCGTCGCATCCTGTCGCCTCTTCGCCCAGCGGCTATAGAAGAAAAAGGCGATGCAACCCAGCAGGAAGACGTAGGTGACATACTGGAAGCTCGACCCGAAGCTCGGATCCGGCATGAACAGGCCGCGATTGTTCAGGAAGGCGCCGCCCGGCAGGGCCGCGCTGTTGCGCACTTCCGGCAGGGCTTTCAGAACCGCGTTGTACCAGAAGAGCAATTGCAGCAGCAGCGGCGTGTTGCGGATGAGTTCGACATAGACCGTCGCGATCTTCTGCACGAGCCAGTTCCTGGACAGGCGCGCGATGCCGACAATGAAGCCGAGAAACGTCGCCAGCACGATGCCGATCGAGGCGACCAGCAGGGTGTTCAGCAGGCCGACCACGAAGGCGCGGCCATAGGTCGAGGTGTTCGAATATTCGATCAGCCGCTGGCCGATATCGAAGCCCGCCGTGACGTTCAGGAAGCCGAAACCAGATGCGATCTTCTGCTTGGTCAGGTTGTCGATGGCGTTCGACGTCGCTTCATAGACGAGGAAGGCCACAATCAGAAACAGAACAAATTGGAAGGCGTAACCCCGTTTTGCGGGGTCGTTCCAGAACGCGACCTTCGGCGGCTCATCAGCCGGAACGGTCGCCGAGGCTTGTTGGCTTGCCACGAATCTCACTCCCCAAGACGATGGCTCTCCCCGCCATCGATCCGGCGCCACAGGGGGCGCCGACCCCGACCACGCATCCGCGATCCGGCATCAGAGGCCACGGTTCTCCCGAAACCGCGACGGACGCCAGATGCTCCCACCCAAGGGAGCACCCCGGAATGTCTGAGGCCCTCATTCGCCGATCCCGGACCGCCGGCTGCCGTCCGGGAACGCTTCTGGAAATGACCAGTCGCAACGACATCCGACATGGTCCGAAGGATCAACGAAAATCGGGGGCACCCAGGCTCGGGGCGCCCCCGGATGATGGCGATGCCGCTCAGCGGATCGGCGGGGCGTATTGCAGGCCGCCCTTGTTCCACAGCGCGTTCACACCGCGGGCGATCTTCAGGCGCGAGCCCTGACCAACGTTCCGCTCGAACACTTCGCCGTAATTGCCCACGTGCTTGATGATCCGGTAGGCCCAGTCATCGGTCAGGCCGAGCATTTCGCCGAACTTGCCTTCGGTGCCGAGCAGGCGCTTGATTTCCGGATTGGCGGACTTCAGCTGCTCATCCACGTTGGCCTTGGTCACACCGAGCTCTTCCGCGTTCAGCATGGCGAAGTGGGTCCACTTGATGAGGTCGTTCCACTGGGGGTCGCCCTGCCGGACGGACGGGCCGAGCGGCTCCTTCGAGATGATTTCCGGCAGGATCATGTGGTCATCCGGGCTCGTGAGCTTCAGGCGCTCGGCAAAGAGGCCCGAGGCGTCCGTGGTGAAAACGTCGCAACGGCCGGCATCATAGGCCTTGATGGTCTCGTCGGAGGTGGCGAAGATCACCGGCTCATACTTCAGCTTGTTGGCGCGGAAGAAGTCGGCAAGGTTCAGTTCGTTCGTCGTGCCCTGCTGCGAGCACACCGAGGCGCCCGAGAGGTCCATCGCGGACTTCACGTTGAGCTTCTTGCGCACCATGAAGCCCTGGCCGTCATAATAGTTCACAACCGCGAATTCGAGGCCGAGCGAGGTATCGCGCGACATCGTCCAGGTGGTGTTGCGGACGAGCAGATCCACTTCACCCGACTGGAGCGCCGTGAAGCGATCCTTCGCGGAGAGGGGAACGAACTTCACCTTGGCCGGATCATTGAAGATCGCCGCCGCGACGGCCCGGCAGAAATCGACGTCAAGGCCCGTCCAGTTGCCCTGCGCATCCGGCTGGCCGAAGCCGGCGAGGCCGGTATTCGAGCCGCATTGCAGAACGCCGCGCTGCTTGACCTGGTTGAGGGTCTGCGCCGAAACTGCGCTCGCGCTCATCGCAAGAGCCGCGCCAGCCGCGACCGTCATCATAATTTTCTTCATGGAACTCGTCTCCCCGAGTGTTGATGGTGGTCCAGCGCCCGTGATCCGATCAACTGCCGGATGGGGGCTCGATCGCCGGTCTGCCCTTGTCTGCGATCTGAAGATCGCATGCAAAGGGAGTTTGGGCGAGCGGTCAAGACCTACATGTACTAAATCGAACGGGAAGCGGGTCCATGATGCAATTTTTGCATTGGAATTGCCGAATGGGGGAAAACTTCCAGGCAAAACCAGAGTTTCCATCTAACATTCGACCAAAAAACGGGATGATTTTTCCGTAAATAACTCATATTTTAGAATTCAAAGCCATAAGTCATTCAAAAGGCGGAACAGAAATGCGGAAGCTCGAAAAGCGCATCGCGGAAACCCTGAAATCGGCAACAAAACTCGCGATGAGAGGCCGCAGACCGGAAGAAACCTTTGGTTTTGTCAATGTTCCGCCCTTCCGCGGCTCGACCGTGGTCTATCCGGATGCGGAATCCTGCCTCGCGCACAAGAACCGCTACACCTATGGCCGGCGCGGTAATCCCACCTCCGAGGCCCTCGAAGAGCTCTGGAACGAGCTGGAGGGTGCGGCCGGCACGGTGATCTGTCCGTCTGGTGCATCGGCGGTCACCACGGCGATGCTCTCGGTCCTGAAATCGGGTGACCATGTTCTCGTCGTGGATAGTGTATACCGCCCGACGCGCAACTTCTGCGAGAACCATCTTCGGCGCTACGGGGTCGAGACAACCTATTATGATCCGCTCGTCGGGGCCGGGATCGAGGCCCTGGTCAAGCCCAACACGCGCGCCATCATGATGGAAAGCCCCGGTTCGCAGACCTTCGAGGTGCAGGATGTGCCGGCCATCGTCGCGGTTGCGAAAAGGCACGGCATCGTCACGATGATCGACAACACCTATGCGACGGGCCTGCTCTTCCGGCCACTCGATTTCGGGGTCGACATCTCCATCAACGCCGCCACGAAATATCCTTCCGGCCATTCCGATGTGCTGATCGGCCTCGTGGCCGCGAATGAGGCGCATCTGCCGGCGCTCAAGGCGACACATGGCGATCTCGGCATCTATCTCGGGCCGGACGACGTGTTCCTCACCCTGCGCGGCCTGCGCACCATGAATATCCGCCTGAAGGAGCAGGGCATCAACGCGCTGCATGTCGCGAAGACGCTTGCAACCCGCAAGGGCGTGAAGCGCGTGCTGCACCCCGCTTTGCACTCCTGCCCCGGCCACGAGATCTTCCAGCGTGATTTCAAGGGCCCTTCGGGGATGTTCTCGATCATCCTCGACGTGATGAGCGACAGGCAGGTTGCCGCCTTCCTGAACAATCTCGGCCTCTTCGGCATGGGCTATAGCTGGGGCGGGTTCGAGAGCCTTGCCGTGCCCTTCGATTGCACGCCCTTCCGCACGGCCACGACCTACGCGCCGGGCGGGCGCGGCATCCGCTTCTCGATCGGCCTCGAAGATCCGGAGGATCTTATCGCGGATCTCGATCGCGGGCTCGCGGCGATGCATGCAGCGGGTTGATCACGGCGCGAGCCAGCGGGCGGTAAGTGCGCCGCCCGCATTCCATGAAAACAGCGCGCGCCGATGCCCCGCGAAGGCGAGATACAGGCTTTCGAGGCTCTCGATCTGCATCACCACGGCGGAAAAATGCGCGCGACCCGCTTCCAGCCCCTCCGCGTCGTCCGGGCTCGGCAGCGCGAAAGCGTCACCGGCCTCGATCTCCGAGCCCGGCGCCGGCGCGGTGCCGTAACAGACGCGGCTCATGGCGCGCGAGGCCTGCCAGGCGGCCTCGGCCACCGCATCATCGTGATGCAGGCTCACGCGGCCCAGGAGACGGATCTGCAGCTTCTGCCCGGCATCATAGCCGAGAATGAAGACACGCGGATCGGCGCGCCATTCCGCGATCTTCTCCGAACGCATATCGGTATGGACGCGCAGGCTGCGCGCCGCGATGTCCACCCCGCGCAGGATCATCACCCGCGAGCGCGGCGCCCCATCGAGCCCGATGCTGGAGATCACGGGATGGTGGAAACCCGAGCGGCGATCGGCCACGCCGCGCGCGAGGAAGCTCCAGCACGCGGCCAGCGTGCCGGGAAGATCATCCTGCCAGGAGGGCAGAGGCGCCCGGCCGGTCATGTCACTCCCCGCCCTCGATGCCGACCTTGCCGCGCTGGCGGCGTTCCTTGGCGATCAGCGCAAGATTGCGGAAATAGATGAAGAACGACAGGGTCTGCCCCAGGATGATCACCGGATCGCGTCGGTGAATGCCGTAGGCCAGCACGATGGCCGCACCACCGATCGAGAAAAACCAGAAGGCCAAGGGCACCACGGAACGTCCGGCCCGCTCGCTCGCGATCCATTGCACCACGAAGCGCGCCATGAAGAGCAGCTGGCCGAAAATGCCGATCACCGCCCACCACGTGAAATTCGTGACGAACACATCATGCAGGAAGCCGTCGATGGATTGGGAGAACTGGATGAGCATCAGTTTTCCTCCCGCGTCGGGGTATCCGGCTTGCGGCGACGGACGAGCCACCACACGCCGATGAGATCGACAATCGCGACCTTCGCCCGCGCCAGGGACGCGTAGTTCGAGACACCCGAGCCGCGCGCGCGATCCAGCACGTCGAGATGGGCGATCTTGTGCCCGTCGCGCACCATCAGCGCGGGCGTGAAGCGATGGAGAGCATCGAAATACGGCAAGCGGAGATAGGCCGCGCGGCGCATCACCTTCAGGCCGCAGCCGGAATCGCGCGTGCCATCCTTCAGCATCGCGCCACGGACCTTGTTCGCGATCTTCGACTGGAACTTCTTGAAGCCGGTATCGGTGCGGCCCACGCGCTGGCCCTGCACGAGCGCGATGGCCGGATCGGATTCGAGCAGGCGGATCATCGCCGGCAGGAAGGCGGGGTTGTTCTGGCCATCGCCATCCAGCGTGCAGAGGATTTCGCCACGCGCCAGGCGCGCGCCATCGCGGATCGCCGCGGATTGGCCCCGGTTCTCGGCATGGTGAAGCACCCGCAATTGCGGATAGGTGCCGCGCAGGTTCACAAGGACCGTTCCGGTTTCGTCGGTCGAACCGTCATTCACCGCGATGATCTCATGCGCTTCGTCTTCCAGCGCATTGGCGATCTCCGCGATGAGGGGGGCGACATTTCCCTCCTCGTTCCGCATGGGGATGATGACGGAAATGCGCGGCAGGAGGGGTTCGGCGCGTGTCACGCCGGCTTCTTCAGGCATGGAGGGCTCGCTGTTTCAGCGCCGCACATACACCGCGATATCCAGCACGCGCAACCGCCGCTGCTTGTCGAAGGCTGCGTTGAGGTTCACTCCGCGCACCCGCGTGACCAGAGCCGGGGCGGAATCGCCCTTGAGCGCGGCACGGAAAGCCTCCTCGAAGCGCCGCTCCACGAAGGCGATGCGGCAGCCCGGACCCGCCCGCTCGAGGAAAGCCGCCGCCTCGGCCGGCTCGGCCATCAGGATATCCGTGCGCGTGAGGAAGACGAGGCTCGGCTCGCGATAACCCACGGTCACGAAGGCGGGATCCACGCAACCTGTCGCGCGCGCGGCTTCCGCGAGGCGGGGCGAGAGGTTGATCGCCTTGAGCATCGGCATGCCCAGGGGATAGGCCGCGACGATCAGGCCGGCGGAGGCGAAGGCGCCCAGCAGCAGGGCCCGCACCGGTCGGCGCTGGACGAGCGAATAGGCGCCCGCCAGGCCGAGCAGGAAGGCCACCACCAGGAAGGGCAGCGCGAGGAACGGCAGGCGGAGGATCGCCAGCCCCTCCTCCATGATCAGGAAGAGCGCGGGCGCTCCGATGAGGAAGACCAGCGGCACGAGCAGCATCAGGAACGCCGCCACCCCGCGCAGCGCGCGATTGAGCACGAGGCCGGTGCGTTCAACCGCCAGCATCGCGAGGCTGGCGATCGCCGGGTAGACCGGCAGCACGTAATGCGGGAGCTTGGTCGGCACCGCTTCGAGGATCAGCCAGAACGGCACGATCCAGGCCAGCAGGAAGGCCACGCCGTCATCGCGCCGCTCGCGCCATGCGAAGCCCAGCGACAGCAGCACCAGTGGTGCTGCCGGCCAGAAGGTGACCCAGAAGACGCCGAGATAGGTGCCCGGCGGCGCGCCATGCTTTTCCTGCGCGCTACCCACCTTCGCGAGCATGTCCTTGCCAATCGAGTCCTCGAGGAAGGATCCGCCCGACTTCATCAGGATCATCACGAGCCAGGGCAGCACGATCAGCGCCACGATCAGCAGACCGAGGCCAGGGCGCAACCCCTTCAGCCAGCCCGCGCCGCGATCGCGGATCGCGAGCGTGCCGATCGCCAGTGTCGCGACGAGCGGTGTAATCGGCCCCTTCACCAGCACGGCCGCACCAATGGCCACCCAGAACAGGATGAGGTGACGGTTGGCGAGCACGGGTGCAACGCCCGGCGCCCGCGCCGCGAGATAGGCCCGCGCCAGGAACCCCATGGCCGCGACCGAAAGCGCGCCCAGCACCGCATCGGTTTTTGCAAGGCGCGCCTCGACACCCAGCAGCACGCTGGCCGCCATCATCAGGCCGGCGAGCATCGCGCCCTCGCGCGAAAGGAAGGCGAGCGCCGCCCAGTAGGTCAGCAGCACCATCGCGACCGCGCCGAGCAGGGAGGGGATGCGATAGAGCCAGATCTGCCGCCGGGCATCGCTGACGCCCAGCGCCTCGCCGATCGCCACACTGGCCGATTGCAGCCAGTAGATGCCGACAGGCTTCTTGTGGCGCGCCTCCTCCTGGAAGCGGATATCGACAAAGTCGCGCGTCTCCAGCATCTGCTTCGAGGCCTGCGCGAAGCGTGGCTCGTCCCGGTCCATCGGCTGGAGCGACATTTGGCCAGGCAGGAAGAAGCAGAAACTGACGATGGTCAGCGCGAGCAGCGCCCGCGCATGGCTGAGCGTGAGGCGATGGAAACGTTCCCGCCATTCCAATGCTCCAAAGCGGCTCGTGAATGCCCGCATGGCCGGCTCCGCCTCCCAGGGTTGGACGCCTGCCTTTCGACATGAGCCTGAGCGGAAGATCAAGCGGAAAGGCGTGTATCATTCCGGCCGCTTGCGGGCCGTGGCGCAGGAACCGATTCCGCTTCCTCATGCACTAAATCACGGCGTGCAGATTTTTTCGTGGCGGACTCTTGACGCCCGTTAGCGATCCGATTCATTTAGGGCGCATCATCGATTTCGCACCTGCGAAATGCGGGTCGGGAAGGGCGATCGGCTTTTTTGGGTCGTTGCGGACCTGATTTCGAATTTGCCCAGATAAAGGCGCGGAACTTCAATCCCACCTCTTTTCATCTGCGGCATGCCTTCGACCGGAAACGAATCTCGGTTGAAGCACTTGAGCCTTGCCGCTCAGGTGCCGGAATCATTTTCTGAAGAACCGGAATCAAAATGCGAAGGGCTTCCCAATCTGGCTGAACCCCTCGATTCAAATTGCGAGAAACACCTCGTAACCCTTTGACAACCATAAATTTTTGGCGACCCCTGCAGGGCTCGAACCTGCGACCTAGTGCTTAGAAGGCACTCGCTCTATCCAGCTGAGCTAAGGGGCCGGCAAAGGCAGATTTTGATCGTCCAGAAGTCGAGAAGCTGCGGGAAACACGGCTGGCGGGCCGGGTTCAATGCGTCCAGGCGCCAATGCGGTTATGCTTGAAATTGTCCGAATAGGCGGCCGGCCGGCGCTTGGCCTCCTTCGGTTCCTCGATGCGATAAGCGAGCCCGTTGCGCGTGGCAAAGGCGATGGCTTCCTCCTTCGTGTCAAACCAGAGCTTTACTTGGCCGAGCGTGTCGGAGGAGGAGGTCCAGCCCATCAGGGGCTCGATCGTGCGGGCGGCGCTGACTTCGAATTCGAGAAGCCAGCGGTTGCTCTTGGCAGTGCCGGACTGCATCGCGGTCTTGGCGGGACGGGAGATACGGGCCGTCATCGGTGGACTCCGGGGCGGTGGATCAGGCGGGAGGCACCCCGCTTCCGCCTCGTGATACTGGCACTTTCCGCGCGAGGCAACCGCGGCCTTGGTCGCTGGGCAAGCGCAGATTGACAGCCCTCCCCGCCCCTGACACGGATGGAGCGGACGGGGAGACAAGCATGGCCGAGCGCCCGAGCCTCGAGACCTACCTCATGGGCTTTGCCCGCCACGCCGCGTCGCGCTCGAAAGACCCGACGCAGGTGGGCGCGGCATTGATCGGACCCGATGGAGAAGTTCGGCTGACGGGTTAAAATGGGCCTCCACGCGCCGTTGTCGACAGTCCGGACCGCTTCGAACGGCCGCGGAAACATCTCTTCGCCTCGCATGCCGAGCAGAACATCGTGGCCTTCGCCGCACGTGAAGGCATATCGACAAGGGGCTGCACGATTTATGTGACGCACCACCCCTGCAGCGCCTGCGCCCGTTCGATCATTCATGCCGGCATGGCCTGCGTGGTGATCGGCGATGGGGTGACCTCGATGCCACCGGAGGAATTCGAGGCTGCCGCCGCCATGTTTGCCGAGGCGGGCGTGATGGTGCGGAAATTCGCCGCTGCCGAATAACGAAATGAGATGGTCGGGGTAGCAGGATTCGAACCTACGACCTGTAGTACCCAAAACTACCGCGCTACCAGACTGCGCTATACCCCGAATTCAAGAGCCGCTACCACTTGTTCGTGGAACGGGCAAGGCATGGAAAACCTTGTCCGCCTCACCGGAACATCGGGTGCACGACGCGATCGCCGGGCCGGATGCCCAGGCGCTCGGCCGTGCCGGCATTCAGTTCGAGCACGGCCCGCACCGGCACGCCGGAGGAAATGGTCCGCTCGCTCTCAACCTCCGTGCGATGCTCGATCCGATGGATGCGGCCATCCGCGAAGATGAAGAGCATGTCGAGCGGAATGAAGGTGTTGCGCATCCACATCGAGACCATCTGGTCGCGTTCGAAATCGAAGAGCATGCCCTGATCCGCCGGCATGGATTGCCGGAACATCAGGCCCCTCGCACGGTCGGCATCGGTGCGGGCCATCTCGATGCGGAAATTGTGGCGCTTGCCCCCGGAATCGATGGTGAGCGGTTCAAGCCGGATGCCGCCCTCGGCCTGCCGGGCGCGCGCGGCATCGCGCTCGGCCATGCGGGTGAGATTCGTGAAAACCGAAATGCCCGCCACCGAGAGCATGAAGCCGACGAACAGGATCAGGAACACGCGGCCACGTATGAGACCGGAAGGCTTGGATTCGCCGGGCATCGCAACACTCATCAGGGCTCGACCGCGTCACGCGGCCATGCGAGGCGCTATGGGATGTTCCGCGGCGGGAATCAACCCGCCCGCCAACCCTTCAGTGCGAGTTCGGCGGATCGCCCTCGTCACCCAGCCGGATTTCGGAAGCCATCAGGCCCTTCGGACCCTTGCCGAAGCGGACATAGACCGTATCACCCGGAACAAGCTCGGCGACGCCGGTCCGGCGCAAGGTTTCCATATGGACGAAGATATCCTCCGTCCCCTCCCCGCGCGAAACGAAGCCGAAGCCGCGCAGCCGGTTGAACCACTTCACCTCGGCCTTTTCGAGCCCGCTCGTCGCTGTCACATGCACATGCGTGCGGGCCGGCGGCAATTGGGAGGGGTGGACGGCGGTGGAAAGATCCATCGAGAGGATGCGGAAGGCCTGGTATCCGCGCGGACGCTCGATCGCTTCCACCACGATCCGCGCCCCTTCGGGCGCGGTCTGGTAGCCGTCGCGGCGGAGACAGGAGACATGCAGCAGCACATCGGCCAAGCCGTTATCCGGCACGATGAACCCGAATCCCTTGGAGACATCGAACCATTTGATCGAGCCGGAAATCTCGACAAGGTCGAGTGGCTGATCATCCGGGCGCCCCTCGGAATCGCGACCGAGAGATGGAACCATGAAGCGGTTCCCGAATGCCTTGGCTCCGAAATCGTCACCCATGAACGTGTCCGACCCGCGTTTTCCATCGGCGTCGCTTCCGATTGGGAGAGCCGACGCACGACGAATCTTTGTTACTGAGGACTTAACCATAACATTGATTGGGATGGCTTTCGCAATCCCCTTTCGCGCGGCATTTCACAGGCCAGAGGGAGCAAGGCCCCGGTCTTTTGGCTCCCGGAACGAAAGGCCGGCAAAGGCCTCTCCGATTTCGCCACGCACGACGAGATCTGCGGCCGGATCAAGCGGGGTCTGCTCGCGATTGACAATGACCAGCGCGGCGCCATTCGCCTTCGCCACGAGTGGCAGTTGCGCGGCGGGATGCACCACGAGCGAGGAGCCGATGACGAGGAACAGATCGGCTTCCCGCGACCATCGGTCGGCCTGCCGCATCGCGGCTTCGGGCATGCGCTGGCCGAAGGAAATGGTCGCGCTCTTCACCGGCCCGTCACAATCCTCGCAGCGCGGCGCGCGTCCCGTGGCCTCGAACACCGGGCGGATCACATGCAGTTCGTGGCGCATGCCGCAATCGAGGCACGTGGCATAGGTGCCGTTGCCATGAAGCTCCACCAGTTTCTCCGCCGGCGTCCCCGCCTGCTGATGCAGCCCGTCGATGTTCTGCGTGACGAGGCCGATCGCCCTGCCCTCACGCACGAAATCCGCAAGCAGGCGATGCACCGGCGAGGGTTTCGCGCCGGCGAAACTGTCATCCATCGTGAACTTGCGCCGCCACGCCTCGCGGCGGGCCTCGGCGCTCGCGAGAAAGGCCTCGAACGGAATGGGCTTGTTCGCCGTCCAGGGCGAGCCGGGCGTGCGGAAATCCGGCACGCCGCTCTCGGTGGAAAGCCCCGCGCCCGTGAAGATCACGAGCCGGCGGGAGGCCAGCACGGCATCATGCAGGGCGAGGCGGAGGGCGGGCGCGACCATGCCCCGATTGTTGATCGCGCGAGCCAGGCATTCAAGCCCCTGGCATCAGGCGCGGGCGCGCAGGGCCGCCGCTTCCGTCGAGAGGCGCGTGATCTCGGCCCAATCGCGGTTCGCCAGCGCCGCCCTGGGCACAACCCACGAACCACCGACGCACATCACGTTGGGAAGCGCGAGATAATCCGGCGCATTGGCGGGCGTGATGCCGCCCGTCGGGCAGAATCGCAGTTCGGAAATGGGCCCCGCGACGGATTTCAGGTATTCGCGGCCGCCCGCGGCTTCGGCGGGAAAGAATTTCATCTCCCGGAAGCCCATCTCCATCAGCGCCACCATTTCGGAAAGCGTGCCAGCACCAGGAAGCGCCGCGATGCCCTGATCCGCCAAGGCACGGCCCAGCCTCTCGCTGGTGCCGGGGGTAACGAGAAACCGCGCACCGACATCCACCGCCTGCTTCACCTGTTCGGGCGTGAGAATGGTGCCGATGCCGAGCACGACATCCGGGCATTCCCTCGCAATGGCCGCGCAGGCAGCCAACGCGACCGGCGTGCGCAAGGTGACCTCGATGACACCCAGACCACCTGCATGCAGGGCGCGCGCCAGCGGCACGGCCTCCTCCAGATGTTCGATCGCGAGAACCGGGATGACGCGCGCTTCACCGAGCAGGGGCGCGAAAAGGGGGCGCGGCATGGTCACTCCAGCAAGAAAACGGTTGGCAGAAAAGCGGTTGGCAGAAAAGCGGTTGGCAAAAAAACGGTTGGGCGGGCGCGGGAGTTAGCCCGCCCGAAAATCGGGATAGCACCTATGTAGGAAAAAATCATCATATTTTTGTTTCCTACTTATGGTTTCAGGCTTATGGTTTCAGGGCATTTGCCGCGTCCGCCGCCTTGCCATTGGTTGGCCTGCCGCACCATATGGAAAGGACATTTCCACCCGGAGCGCCGCCATGGAATACCTGCACACGATGATCCGAATCCGCAACATCGAGGAGAGCCTGAAATTCTTCTGCGATGGCCTGGGCCTCGTGGAAACACGGCGCACCGAAAGCGAGAAGGGCCGCTACACGCTCATCTTCCTCGCGGCACCCGGCGATGTGGAGCATGCCAGGGCGCATCGCTCGAAAGAGGTGGAGCTCACATTCAACTGGGATGACGAGGAGTATCAGGGCGGGCGCAATTTCGGCCATCTCGCCTATCGCGTGGATAACATCTACGACACCTGCGCGCATTTGCAGAAGCAGGGCATCACCATCCTCCGCCCGCCGCGCGAGGGCCGCATGGCCTTCGTGAAGAGCCCGGACGGCATCTCGATCGAGCTGCTGCAGAAGGGCGACAATCTGCCCGTGGCCGAGCCTTGGGCCAGCATGCCGAATACCGGGAGCTGGTAACGGCACGGGTTGCCTCCTGCCCTCCCGCGCTGCACAAAGCTGGCATGATTTCTCGTGACCCTCAGGCCGGCGTGACCGGCATCGCCGCGCGCCTCTCGCCCGAAGCCTTCCGGGCCGAGCAGGAGGCGCTTGGCCAATGCTGGACCTTCCTCGGCTTTGAATGGCAGGTGAGCCAGCCGAATGACTGGTTCCGCACCATGCTCGGCGGGCGGAGCATCATCGTGCAGCGTTTCGAGAAGGGTATCTCGGCCTTCGAGAACAAATGCGCGCATCGCGGCTTTCCGCTGCGGCACGAAGACAGGGGCAGCGGCCCGCTGATCTGCGGGTTCCACCACTGGCGCTACAATGCCGAGGGCCTGGCACTCGGCATCCCCGAATGCCCGGCCCAGTTCAGGGTGACACCGCGCGAGGTGGATGCACGGTTGAAGCGCGTGGAGATCGCCGCCGCCGGGCCGATGCTGTTCGGGCGGCTCGCGGGCGGGCCGGACGTTTCCTTCGAGGAGTGGATGGGGCCGGGCCTGCCGATCCTGAAGCATCTCGCGGGGCAGGTCGCACCCTCGAAAGCGATCTACGAGCGCGTGGTGAAAGCCAACTGGCGCTACATGATGGATATCTCGCTCGATGATTACCACATCGTCGCGGTTCACCCCTCGACCTTCGGCAAGGACGGGTATCTGAACCCGGACAACGTGCATTACGCCCGGTTCGGCGCGCATAGCGCCTATCTGCCGGGCGGCGCGCCGGGCGCGCTGGATGCCATGGCAGAGGCCTGCGCGCGAGGCGACTATACACCGCATCGCTATCGCATCTTCCAGTTCTTCCCGACGCTGATCTTCGCCATCGTGAAGATCGCAGATGCCCTGGGCGACACCTACTGGGCGCTGACCGTCCAGCGTCTGGTGCCCGAAGCGCATGATCGCACGCGGTCGATCTCGACCTTCTTTCCGCTCGCGCCGAAGCCCGAGGGCGGAGGGCATAAGGCCATCCAGCGCCGGCTCACCTGGCCGGGCATGCTCGCGGGCTTCAAATACTACGGCGCGAAGGTCCACAACGAGGACAATGAAGCCTGCGAGAAATTGCAGGCCAGCGCACGGCTCGACGACCCCACGCCCTACCTCGCGAAACACGAGGAGCGCATCGGCTGGTTTGATGACAGCTATCGCCGAATTCTCGCGGGCGAAGAGGTCCGCGCCTGAGGCGCGAACCGTTTTCGGGGCTTCAGGCCCGGCCATATCCGCCCGGCGTGGGCGGGATGATGATGATCGCCTCGCCTGGCTTCAGCACCGTCTGGTCGCAGCCCTTCAGCGTTTCGATTGCCCCGCCGAGGCGGCGCACCTGGTTCTTGCCGATCTGGCCGTTCTCGCCACCATTCAGGCCGAAGGGCGGCACGCGCCGGTGCCCAGAGAGCAAAGCGCAATCCATCTCCTCAAGGAAGCGGATCTGGCGATGGGTGCCGTCGCCGCCCCGGAACCGGCCCTTGCCGCCCGAGCCGCGCCGGATGTGGAAATCCTCCAGCACCACGGGAAACCGCAGTTCGAGAATCTCCGGATCCGTCAGCCGCGAATTGGTCATGTGGGTATGCACGCCCGGCGTGCCATGCCAGCCCGGACCGGCCGGGGAACCGGAGCAGATCGTCTCGTAATACTGGTATTTCGCATTGCCGAAGGTGAGGTTGTTCATGGTGCCCTGCGCGGCCGCCATCGCGCCGAGCGCGCCGAACAGGCAGTTCGTGACCGCCTGGCTCACCTCCACATTGCCCGCGACCACCGCCGCCGGATAACGCGGCGAGAGCATCGAGCCTTCCGGCACGATGACCTTGATGGGCCGGAGGCAGCCCGCATTCATCGGGATGCTGTCTTCCACCATCACGCGGAACACATAGAGCACCGCCGCGCGCGTCACCGGTTCGGGCGCGTTGAAATTGTCGCTGCGCTGCGGCGAGGTGCCGGTGAAATCGACGGTCGCTTCCCTTTTTTCCCGATCCACCGTGATCTTCACCTTCACCTTGCAGCCCTGGTCCATCTCGTATTCGAAGACGGCATCATGCAGCCGCGCCAGAACGCGGCGCACGCTCTCGGCGGCATTGTCCTGCACATGGCCCATATAGGCCTGAACGACAGCAAGGCCGAAGCCGTCGATCATCTTTTCAAGTTCGGCGACGCCCTTCGCGTTGGCCGCGATCTGCGCCTTCAGGTCGTTGATGTTCTGGACGATGTTGCGGACCGGATGTTTTGCGCCGGTCAGGAGCTTCACCAGCGCCTCCTCGCGGAACTCGCCTTCATCCACGAGCT
The DNA here is from genome assembly GCF_046092605.1 of Rhabdaerophilum sp. Taxonomy (NCBI): domain Bacteria; kingdom Pseudomonadati; phylum Pseudomonadota; class Alphaproteobacteria; order Hyphomicrobiales; family Rhabdaerophilaceae; genus Rhabdaerophilum; species Rhabdaerophilum sp. The sequence goes on from NZ_JBJTDY010000026.1 coordinate 25,985, forward strand.
TGAAATTGTCGATATAGACGCCCTCCTCCTCGATATTCACCGCGAGCGGCGACATCGAGCCCGGCGCGATGCCGCCGATATCCGCGTGATGCCCGCGCGAGGCGACCCAGAAGAGCAGCGTCTTGCCGGCATCATCGAAAACCGGCGTGCAGACCGTGATATCCGGCAGATGCGTGCCGCCATTATAAGGCGCGTTGATCGCGTAAACATCACCCGGCCTGATATCGGCATTGCCCTTGATGATCGCCTCGACGGAGCGATCCATCGAGCCGAGATGCACCGGCATATGCGGCGCATTCGCCACGAGTCGCCCCTCCCGGTCGAAGACCGCGCAGGAGAAATCGAGCCGCTCCTTGATGTTCACGGAATAGGCCGTGTTCTGGAGCGCCACGCCCATCTGCTCCGCGATGGACATGAAGAGGTTGTTGAAGATCTCGAGCAGCACCGGATCAGCCTCGGTGCCGATGGCCTTCACGCGGTCGAGCGCCTCCCTGCGGGCGAGCACGACATGGTTCTTCGGCGTGATCGCCGCTTCCCAGCCCTGCTCGACCACGATGGTCTGGTTCGGCTCGATCAGGATCGCCGGGCCCATGAATTTCATGCCAGGCTTCAGATTGGCGCGCAGGCAGACCTGCCCCGCGCGCCATGCCCCCTGGCTGAAGAAGCGCACGGGCCTTTCCGGTGCCGGCATGTCCTTCGCGGTGGCGAAGCTCGGCTCGTCATGGCCGGAGCCGCCGCCGATGGCTTCCACATGGATCGCCTCGACGACAATCGGTTTGGCTGAATCCATGAAGCCGAAGCGGGCGAGATGCGCGGCCTCGAAACGCGCCCGCAGCGCCTGTGGAACATCCCCCGCGCGCCATTCCACCTCGATCGGGCTATCCGTGCCAGCATAGCGCAGATGCAAGGCGGTCACGAGTTCGATCGCGTCGCGGACAATTCCCTGCCCCTCGACCTCGGCCACGGCCTCGTTGCCGATGGTGGCCTGCGCGCGCGCGACATGTTTGCCGACATCGCCGCCAAGCGGCACTTCCACTGCCAGCTGGCGCGTCGAGCGGATCGCCGCGAGGCCCATCCCGTAGGCCGAGAGGAGGCCGGAATAGGGGTGGATGAGGATCTTCGTCATGCCGAGTTGATCCGCCACGAGGCAGGCATGCTGACCGCCCGCACCGCCGAAGCAATTCAAGGCATAGCGCGTGACATCATAGCCGCGCTCGACCGATATCTTCTTGATCGCATTGGCCATATTGGCGACGGCGATGGCGATGAAGCCGTCGGCGATCTCCTCCGCGCTCTTGCCCGGAACCTTGGAAACGAATTCCGCGAAGCGCTTTCTCACCGCCTCGACATCCAGCGGCTCGCCCCGATTGGGGCCGAAGATTGCGGGGAAGAATTCAGGCATCAGCTTGCCGGTCATCACATTGGCATCCGTCACGGCGAGCGGGCCGCCATTGCGATAGCAGGCCGGGCCGGGATCAGCACCGGCGGAATCCGGCCCGACGCGGAAGCGCGCGCCGTCATAATGCAGGATGGAGCCGCCGCCGGCCGCGACCGTGTGGATGCGCATCATCGGGGCGCGCATGCGTACGCCCGCCACTTCCGTCTCGAAGGCGCGCTCGAACGTGCCGTCATAATGCGCGACATCGGTCGAGGTGCCGCCCATATCAAAGCCGATCACATGGCTGAACCCGGCGCTGCGCCCGGTCTCGGCGAGCGCCACCACGCCGCCGGCCGGCCCCGAGAGAATCGCATCCTTGCCCTGGAAGAGATCCGCCGCCGTCAGGCCCCCCGAGGACATCATGAACATCAGGCGCGCACCGGAATTCTCGAGATCGAGTTCTTCCGCGACCTGAGTGACGTAGCGCCCGAGGATGGGGGACAGATAGGCGTCCACGACTGTGGTATCGCCGCGCCCCACCAGCTTGATCAGCGGGGAGACCTCATGGCTGACCGATACCTGCGGGAAGCCCATGCCGCGCGCGATTTCCGCGACACGCTTCTCATGCGCCGGATAGCGATAGGCATGCATGAAGACGATGGCGATGGCCTGAACACCCCTGTCCTTCAAAGCCTTGAGCGCCGCCATGGCGGCGGCTTCATCGAGGGGCTTTTCCACCATGCCGTCGGCGAGGACGCGCTCGTCGATCTCGATCACATCGGAATAGAGAAGCTCGGGCTTCACGATCTCCTTGGCGAAAATGTCGGGCCGCGCCTGATAGCCGAGTTCGAGGGCGTCGCGGAAACCCCTGGTGGTCACGAGCACGGTCTGCTCGCCCTTCCGCTCGAGCAGCGCATTGGTGGCAACGGTCGTGCCCATGCGCACTTCATGCACCACGCCATGCGGGAATTTCTCGCCGGGCCTGAGGCCGATCAGCTCGCGGATGCCCTGCACGGCTGCGTCGCGATAGGAGCGCGGATTCTCGGACAACATCTTCTTCTGATGAAGTCTCCCGGCCGGGTCACGCCCGATCACATCGGTGAAGGTGCCGCCCCGGTCGATCCAGAAATCCCAGGCCCCCTGCCCATCGACCCTGCCATTCGCTTCCACGGAGGCCTCCCTTGCGCTTTTCATGGTATTGCGATTTCGCATTTAAAACGTCGATATTTTATTGACAAGATGATTTTGTAAGTTAGCCTCATCTTCTGTGAAGCCGGCGCGGAAAGGCGCGGGTGGAAAGGCGCGGGCAGAAAGGCGCGGGCAGAAAGGCGCGGGATGGGGTTGGGAGCCCCGCCCGGACCCCTTTCTGACCAGGGAGGCGCAGGATGAACGCACAGGTGCAGACCACCGAAGCGAACGGGCGGCCGGGCCGCGATCTTCCGCCCGAAGAATTGCGCATGCTGATCCGTTCCGGGCGGTATCAGGGTGCGACATCGGGCCTCGCGCCGGGTTTCGTGCAGGGCAATCTCGTGATCCTGCCGAAGGGGCTTGCGAGCGATTTTCTTGCCTTCGCGCATCAGAACCCCAGGCCCTGCCCGGTGATCGGCCTTTCCGAGCCCGGTTCGCCGCGCGTGCCCGATCTGGGCAGCTCCATCGACCTGCGCACCGACCTCCCCCGCTATCGGGTGTGGAAGAATGGCGAACTCGTCTCGGAAGTCCCCGATATTCGCGACGATTGGCGCGATGATCTCGTGAGCTTCGTCATCGGCTGCAGCTTCTCCTTCGAGGAGGCCTTGCTGGAGGATGGAATTCCGCTGCGTCATGTGGCGTGCGGCGCGAATGTCGCGATGTATCGCACGAACATCGCCTGCGCTCCGGCCGGGCCGTTTGCCGGGCCGATGGTGGTTTCCATGCGCCCCCTGAAGCCGGCGGATGCAATCCGCGCGATCCAGATCACCTCGCGTTTCCCGGCAGTGCATGGCGCGCCAGTGCATCTCGGCGACCCGGCGCTGATCGGCATCGAGAACCTCGCCAGGCCGGATTATGGCGACCCGGTCGAGGTGAAGGATGATGAAATTCCCGTTTTCTGGGCCTGTGGCGTCACCCCGCAGGCGGTGATCGCGGCAGCGAGGCCCGCCTTCGCGATCACGCATGCGCCGGGTGCCATGCTCATCACGGACAAACGAAATTCGCGGATGTCGGCCTTCTGACATCCGCGGGGAGAGGTGCCGGGCTCGGCCTGGCGCGGGGATCACAACAGGGAGACCACAATGAACCAAATGCTCCGAATGACCGCTGCGGCCGGTTTTGCCGCGCTTGCGACCGGCGCTTTCGCCCAGACCAAGTGGGATATGCCGACCGGCTATTCCGACGGCACCTTCCAGACGCAGAACGTGCGCAGCTTCGTGGACGACGTGGCGCGCCTATCCGGCAACAAGCTCGCGATCACCGTGCATTCCAACGGTTCGCTCGTGAAGATGCCGGAAATGAAGCGTTCGGTGCAGTCGGGTCAGGTCCCGATGGCCGAAATGCTGGTGTCGGTGCTCTCGAACGAGAATGCGATCTTCGGCTTTGATTCCGTGCCGGGCCTCGTCGGCTCCTATGCGGAAGCCCGCAAGCTCTACAACGCGGCCCGCGCGCAGCTCGCGGAGACGCTCGACAAGCAGGGCCTCGTGCTCCTTTATTCGGTGGCTTGGCCGCCGCAGGGCGTCTACACGGCGAAGCCGATCACCGCGCTCGCGGAGCTCAAGGGCACGAAGTTCCGCTCCTTCAACCCGGCCACCGCGCGCTTCGCGGAACTGATCGGGGCCGTGCCAACCACCATCCAGGTGCCGGAAATCGCGCAGGCCTTCCGCACGGGCGTGCTCGACGCGATGATCACCTCGGGGGCCACGGGCGTGGACAGCCAGGCCTGGGACTTCCTGAAATACTTCTACGACACGCAGGCCTTCCTGCCGCAGAACATCGTGATCGCGAACAAGCGCGCCTATTCGGCCCTGCCCGATGACGTGAAGACGGCCATCCAGAACGCGGCCAAGACGGCAGAGGATCGCGGCTGGAAGATGAGCGAGGAGCTCAACGGCACGCACAAGAAGACGCTGGCCGAAAAGGGCATCAACGTTCTTCCCCCCACCGACGCCATGAAGGCCGAACTGAAGAAGATCGGCGAGACCATGGCCGCCGAATGGGCGAAGCGCGCGGGCGCCGAAGGCGAGAAGATCCTCGCCGAATTCCGAAAGTAATCGCGGGCTCTCCCCGAGACCTCGCGGGACCGTGGCGACGCGGCCCGCGAGGGTTTCTTCCTTTGCTCCAGACGTGCTTCCGCGGGAGAACCCGGCCGAATGCCGGGTTTCGGGAGCGGGTTTGCGTGTTTTTCCAGGGAGGTGGTGCCATGCGCCGCGCACTTGATTCACTTTACAAGCTCTGCGGGGTGCTGGCCGCGGCCGCCATGCTCATGATTGCGGCACTGATCCTCGCTCAGGTCTTCCTGCGGTTCTTCGGCAGCCAGATCAGATCGGCGGATGACATTTCCGGCTGGGCGCTGGTCGCGACCATCATCCTCGGCCTCGCCCCCACCTACCGGCACAACGCGCATATCCGCGTGACGCTGCTGATCGACCGGTTCCCGCTCGGCACGCCATTCCGCGCCTTCCTCGAACGAGCCGTGACGGCGCTGTCGATCGTTCTCGTCGGCTGGGCGGCCTATGTCAGCGTCCATTTCGTCTGGGAAAGCTACATCTACAACGAGCTGAACCAGGGCCTGCTCGCGGTTCCCATGTGGATCCCGCAATTCTTCATGGCCTTCGGCTTTCTCGTCTTTCTCATCGCGCTCGTGGACGACCTCGTGGTCGATCTCATGGGCGGCAGGCAATCGCATCTCGCAGCCGCGGCAGACGGCGACGAGATGCCGGTCGAACGCTGATCCGGGGGCACATCATGGAGCCTTCAAGCGCATCTCTCCTTCTCATTGTCGTGATGTTCGTCACGCTGGCCTGCGGCCTGTGGATCGGGCTCGCGCTCGGCCTCGTGGGCTTCATCAGCTTCGCGGCACTGACCAATTCCGACCCCGCGCTCTCCTTTGGCACGACCGTCTGGGGCAGCCTCAATTCGTGGACGCTGACCGCCCTGCCGATGTTCATCTTCATGGGCGAGATCCTGTTCCGGTCGAGCCTTTCGGACGACATGTTCAAGGGTCTCGCACCCTGGATGCAACGGCTCCCGGGCCGCCTGCTGCACACCAATGTGTTCGGCTGCGGCATCTTCGCGGCGATTTCCGGCTCCTCGGCCGCGACCTGCGCCACAATCGGCCGCATGACCATCCCGGAACTCAGGAAGCGCGGCTATGACGACATGATGTCGCTCGGCTCGCTCGCCGGCTCCGGCACCCTGGGCCTGCTCATCCCGCCCTCGATCATCCTGATCGTCTATGGCGTGGCGGCGGAGGTTTCCATCGCGCGGCTCTTCATCGCGGGCGTGATCCCAGGCATCGTGCTGATGCTTGCCTTCTCGGTCGTGCTGATGATCTGGGCGACGCTCCAGCCGCAGAAGGTGCCGGATCGCGACGCGCCGATGACCTTCCTGCAGAAGCTGAACGAGAGCCGCCGGCTCATCCCCATCGTCCTGCTCATCATCATCGTGCTCGGCTCGATCTATGCTGGCATCGCCACGCCAACCGAGAGCGCGGTGCTGGGGGTCGTGGGCTCGCTGGCGCTGACCCTTGCAACAGGCACCTTCTCGTGGAAGATGTTCACCGACAGCGTGATGGGCGCCGTGCGCACCAACACGATGATCGGTCTCATCCTCGCGGGCGCGGCGTTCCTGACGACCGCCATGGGCTTCTCCGGCCTGCCCCGCATCTTCGCGGATTGGGTGAACAGCCTCGGGCTGAGCCAGATCGGCCTCATCATGGCGCTGACCTTGGTTTACATCGTGCTCGGCTGCCTGATCGATGGCATCTCGATGGTGGTGCTCACCGCTGCCGTGGTCCTTCCGGCCGTGAAGGCCGCGGGCATCGATCTCGTGTGGTTCGGCATCTTCGTGGTGCTGGTGGTGGAAATGGCGCAGATCACCCCGCCCGTGGGTTTCAACCTGTTCGTCATTCAGGGGCTGACAGGCCGTCCGCTTGGGTATATCGCTCTCGCCGCCCTGCCCTTCTTCTTCGCGATGCTCGGAATGGTGGCGATCATGGTGATCTTCCCTGATCTCGCGACCTGGCTTCCGAACCAGATGCTCGGGCAGAAATGAACCAGCCAGAGGAGGCGATCATGTCGAACCGCAAGGAGCCGGATGCCATCAGCGCCCGCGCTTCCGATCCGCTCGGCCCGATTGTCTCCTCCGCGCATCTCGCCTCGGGCGCGAGCCCTTCGCTTTCGGAATTCGAATTCGGGCTGATCCTCGTCAGCCACGCCTTCGAACGCTGGATGGTGCGCTGCATGGCCGCAGCCGGCGTGAAGGATGTCTCCGCGCTCGACGTGCTGGTGCTGCACACGGTGAACCACCGTGGCCGTTCGAAGAAGCTCGCGGATATTTGCCTCGTTCTGAACGTCGAGGACACGCATACCGTCGCTTATGCCATCAAGAAGCTCGAACGGCTGAAACTGGTGAAATCCGGCAAGGCGGGCAAGGAAAAGACGGTCATGATCACCGCTGCGGGCGAAGCCGCCTGCCTCACCTATCGCGAGATCCGCGAGGCGCTGCTGGTGCGCACCATCCGCTCTCTCGGCCTCGAGGAGAGCATGCTTCATGACGTGGCGCAGCGCATGCGCGCACTCTCCGGCCATTATGACCAGGCTGCCCGCTCGGCCGCGAGCCTCTGACAACCTTCTGGCAAAGACCGTGTATCCGTCTGATGCGCGGGCGACGCCCATGGCGGCTTGACCTCGCCCCGCCACGACCTTGGAATCAAGGGGTGCGTCTTGCCTCGGCGTCTGGGCTGTTTTTCGCCGTGGGGGGCCTCTCACGCGTTTCAGCCGCATCCGGCAAGCGACGAGCGAGACCGTCGCCCCCGTCGAGGCGAGGCCGCCCGAGCGGTCAGGCCTCGACCCGGCGCAATCCGAACCCGGCCCTGAGCGCATCGAAGCTCAGGTTGAAGCGATCCGCCCGGAAGAAAAGCTGCGTATGCAGCACGCCTCGCCCGATGGAATCATAGAAGCTGCGCGCAATCGACAGAACCGGGTCGCCGCCCGCGAGGCCGAGCATCCGCGCCACTTCGCCCTGCGCGGCCTCCGCTCCAGCCACCTGCAGGCCGCGTTCGACGGGGTTATCCGCGCCGATCAGCGGCCCGAGCAGCCAGTCGCTCGCAAGATCCGCCTCCGAAAGACGATCCGCCAGCCGGCGAGGCACATAATCCACGCCGAACGCAAAGATCTGGCCGCCGCGCATGCGCTGCCGCGCGATCCGGCGCACGCTTTCGCCGGGCCGCAGGCGCAAGGCACCGAACACGGGCAGCGGCGGCACCACATCCTGCACATCGATGCCTTCGATCTGGAGACCGGCCGACAGATCTTCCATGCGCCCAAGCAGGCTCGCCAGATCAAGGATGACCGGTCCGTTGAAACCGCGATCGCGCAGGAAGGTGCCCGCCCCGGCGCGGCGCTCGACAATGCCCTCCGCCATCAGCCGATCCAGCACGCGTCGAAGCGTCACGCGCGAAACGCCCAATTCCCCGGCGAGTTGCGGCTCACCCGGCAAACGGTCGCCGGGAGAAAGGTTGTCCTGACGAATGCGCGAACGCAATCGCTGATACGCCTCCTCCGATCGCGAGGAACGCTCCCCAACCGGCATCTCGTCCATGGCCATGTTCGATACTGCCCGCAGCCCCTGGCGGCAAGGCCGGGAAACCGCCCTGGAACCCGCCCTGGAACCCGTCTGCCTCGGGAATTTCCTAGAATATAATCTGTCAGGGAGGATCGTTCCAGCGTCAATCTTCAGATCGTTGAATTGCCGGGACCCGCACGAACTGCCGATGCAAATCGTGCATTCAACCGATTTCGACGGAAGAACCAAACCGATCGGAAGAAGCGACCCGGCTCGTGCGCCGCCCGCCGGCGGTGACGTGCCTTCATGCGCCGATCTTCTTCCGCACCGATCGGCCGATTGCCTGTTGGATAGCCGTCCCTGCACACGCCATGAAGGCGAAGGCGGCCAATCTCGCAACCCGGAATGACTTTGTGGTCCGGGTTGCAGCCAGAGCAGGTTTTCGAACTTGCCGAACACGCTGCGTGTCGAGATGCCGGTGAAAAAGGCCCGTTCATGCCCATTGATTGGGCAGGCCGCGGCGAAAACTGCCAGATGCGCGCGCCGGAGAGCCGCCCGCTCCGCATGCCATGCGAAATTTCGATGACCGCAAGGCCGGAAAACTCCTGTCGCGGCGAGAGGAAGAGGGGATGCAAGCGGGTCGGTCGCGTTCCTCCTCAAGAACAGGCCAAACCGCGGGCCGGCCGAAACCGATCGGGGTTGATCAGCATCAAGGGCCCATCCCTCTTTTCAGACACAGAATATCAACGCAGGATGATGGAACAAAGCGGCGTTCTGGCGGGAGGTTTTCATGAACGAGGCAGTGAGCGAGTTGCCTGCGCGGCGCGACCCTGTCGTGCGGGCCGTGACACAGTCCGATATTGCCGAGGCGATCGGCGCGGGCCTGCGGGATTTCCAGGCAAAACCGGTCTACGGCATGGTTTTCGGCGGAATCTATGCGCTGGGCGGCATGGCAATCGTGCTCTCGGTCACGGCCTTGCAGATGACCTATCTCGCCTATCCGCTCGCCGCGGGCTTCGCGCTGATCGGACCTTTCGTTGCAGTCGGGCTTTATGAAGTCAGCCGGCGGATCGAGAGTGGCGAGGCCATCAGCTTCGGCAGCATCTGGCGCAAGGTGCGAAGCCGCGCGGAGGTCGGCTGGATGGCCTTCGTCACGCTCTTCATCTTCATCATCTGGATGTATCAGGTGCGGCTGCTGATGGCCCTGTTCTTCGGCCTCAACATCAATTTCTCGACCCTGCCGGAATTCATCAACGTGGTGTTCTCCACCAGCCAGGGACTGGTTTTCCTGATGATCGGCAACGTGATCGGCGCGGCCTTGTCGGTCATCCTGTTCTCGCTCACGGTGGTGTCCTTCCCGCTGCTGCTCGACCGTGATGTCGATTTCGTGACCGCGATGATCACCTCGGTGCGGGCGGTGATGACCAGCCCGCTGCCGCTCGTCACCTGGGCACTGGCGATTGTGGCCTTGCTGATTGTATCAGCCCTGCCCTTCTTCCTCGGGCTCATCATCACGCTGCCGGTGCTGGGCCATACGACCTGGCATCTCTACCGGCGTCTGGTCGAGCAGGAAGGCAAGTGACCACGATCCCGACAGCACCGAGGGCCGTGCCGAACATGGGCCGAGCCGAAAAAGGAAGAGGCAACAGGAATGGCGTGGGAGTGGCGCGCCCTACGGGAATCGAACCCGTCTTTACAACGTGAAAGGCTGTCGTCCTAACCGATAGACGAAGGGCGCCGCGAAGCTCAATTAGCGAGGTTCGGCGGGCGGGGCAAGCGGGCGCGAAAAGTTTTTCAGGGCTGCCATTTTTCACGGCTGCGATGCGGTGCCATGCAATCATGCGATGATTGTGCTTGCCCGCGGAATGCGCGCGTGCTCATCAGGAAGCCCGCCGGTTGCGGCCGGCCCCTTGCGCAAGCCCGTTTTCGATGTCCGATCCCAAGCTTTCGACTGACGCCCTCCCCGATCGCGCGCTGGCCGGCATCGGCCTGATGCTCGCGGCGATGTTCGCCTTCTCCCTCAATGATGTGATGGGAAAATGGCTGGTCGCGACCTATGGCGTTGCGCAGATCCTGCTGATCCGCTCCTTCGCGGCGGCGGCGATGCTTGCGCCGGCGATCAGCCGGATCGGCTGGCGGGCCGTGGTGGTCCAGGATCGGCCTTGGCTCCATGCCGCGCGCGCCATCTGCTCCACGGCGGAGGTGGCCTTTTTCTACTGGGCGGTCATCTATCTGCCGCTGGCGGATGCCGTGGCCTTCTATCTCGCCTGCCCGATCTTCGTCACGCTCTTCGCCATCGTGTTCCTGAAGGAGCAGGTGGGCTGGCGGCGCTGGCTGGCGATCGTCATCGGCTTCGTGGGTGTGCTGGTGGCGGTGAACCCCACGGGGGAGAGCTTCACCTGGCCGGCGCTGATCGCGCTGTCGGGCACGATCCTGTTTGCGGGGCTCAACATCCTCACGCGCATGCTCGCGAACACCAACGAAGTGGCCTTGGTGAGCTGGCAGGTGGCAAGCGCGCTTCTCTTCGGGTTGCTCGTCGCGCCCTTCCGCTGGGTCACGCCGAGCCTTTTCGATTTCGCCTGCCTCTGCCTGCTCGGGATTGTCGCGAACCTCGCGCATATGGGTGTCAATCGCGCGCTGAAATATGCGCCGGCAGCGGTCGTCGTGCCCTATCAGTACACGCTGATCGTCTGGGCGGTGATTCTCGGCTACCTGTTCTTCGGCGACATTCCAAGGATGAACGTGTTCATCGGCTCGCTGATCATCGTCGCGGCGGGGCTCTACATCTTCATGCGCGAGCAGGCCCGCGCAAGGGAAAGGGCAGCGAAGGCCTCATAGCCGCGCAAGATCGACCAGCCGGAAGCTCACCTTCACGCGCCCGCCCCATTGGTCGAGGCTCGCGGTTCCGGCAGCATGCACCATTTCGCCGCGCGCGGCGAGAAGTGCGTCACCGAGCGGCTTGCCGGCTGCACGGAAGGCCATGGCCTCGATGCGGGTGCCGCCGGTGCTCACGAGATTGGCCTTGAGGTGCCCGCCCCTGAGTTCCATCACCTCGGCCACGCGATGCGAGGGCAAAGCGAAAACCGGCTCGGGATTGCCTGATCCGAACGGGCCCGCGCGGGCAATCCCGGTGACGAAATCCGGTGTGAGGCTCTCGGCCGAGAGTGCGGCATCGATCGAGAGCGCATCCTCGGCCCGTGCGATCCGCACGGAAAGCGCGAGCCGCTCCTCCAGGAAATCCGCGAAAGCCACGACCCCGCCCGGCGGAAGCGTGACACCGGCCGCCATGAGATGCCCGCCGCCCTTCAACGCGATTCCCGCTTCCACCGACGCGCGCACGGCCCCGCCCAGATCGACTCCGACGATGGACCGGCCGGAGCCCGTGAGCGCGCCTTCATAGGCGGCGATCGCGAAAGCCGGGCGGCGGAAACGTTCCTTCAGGCGCCCGGCGATGATGCCGACAATGCCCGGGTGCCAGCCCTCGCCGGCGACCACGAGCACCTCGCGATCCTCCTCCGCGAGGCCGAGCGCGAGCAGCGCCTGCGCTTCGGCCTCCAGCAGCATGGCTTCTTCCACCGCCTGCCGCTCGCGGTTCAGGCCGTCGAGCGTCTCGGCGATGCGGCGCGCTTCCTCCGGGTTATCGGAGAGCAGAAGGCGCGCGCCGAGGGCGGCATCGCCGATGCGGCCACCGGCATTGATGCGCGGGCCGAGGAGATAGCCGAGATGCCAGGCCTCCGGGGCCGAATCGAGCCGGGAGACATCAGCCAAAGCCGCAAGCCCGATGCGCTCGCGGTTCTTCATCACCTTCAGCCCTTGCGCCACGTAAGCCCGGTTGAGGCCCGTGAGCGGCACGACATCGGCCACGGTCGCCAGCGCCACGACATCGAGCTGCGAGAGCAGATCCGGCGCCGCGAGCCCCTGCTCGCGCAAGGCGCGGTTCAAACCCGCAAGCACGAGGAACACCACGCCCGCCGCGCAGAGATGTCCGAGGCCGGAGAGATCATCCTGCCGGTTGGGGTTCACGAGGGCCGCGACATCCGGCAAATCCACCGGCGCCTGATGATGATCGAGCACGATCACATCCATGCCGAGCGCTTTGGCTTCCGCGAGAGGCGCATGGCCGGACGTGCCGCAATCCACGCAGACGAGAAGGCGCGCGCCCTCGGCTTTCAGGCCGCGAATGGCCTCGGAATTCGGGCCGTATCCTTCCGTCAGCCGGTCCGGGATATGGATGAAGGGCCGGAGCCCGAAATGCCGAAGATAGCCGGCGAGCAGGGCCGCCGAGCAGGCACCATCGACATCGTAATCCCCGAAGATGGCGATGGGCTCGCGCGAGACGATGGCCTCGGCCAGCCGGGCAATCGCGCGTTCCGCATCCAGCATCACCAGCGGGTCGGGCATCGCGGATTTGAGGCGCGGCTCGAGGAAATCAAGCGTGTTCGTCACCTCGGCCCCGCGCCCCGCGAGAATGCGCGCGAGCGTGTTCGGCAGGCCGTGAATATCCGCGATGGCCTCGGCGCGGCGCGCGCCCTCGGCATCAAGGCGATCCACCCACGCCCGTTGCAGGGCGGAGCGCGTGACTTTCAGGAAGGGCGGCTTCGGGCTCACAGATTGTGTCGATAGACGATGAATCCCGAGCGGTCAGCCAGCTTGTTGTATAGCACCTGCGCTTCGGCATTGGTTTCATGCGTCTGCCAGTAGACGCGGCACCAGTTCTGCCTGGTGGCCTCGGCATAGACATGCTCGATCAGCGCGCGGCCCACGCCCTTGCCGCGCGCCTCCGGCACGGTGAAGAGGTCCTGCAGATAGCAGACATCCTGCAGAAGCGAGGTATTGGCATGAGGGAAGAAATGCACGATGCCGAGCAGCTTCTCACCCTCGAAGGCCCCGTGGGCCTGCACGACATGCGCCTCGTCCATGAAGCGGCGCCAGCATTCATCCCGCACTTCCTGCGGCAGGCTGCGCTTGTAGAAGGTGAGATAGCCGATGAAAAGCGGCTCCCATTGGGCGCGATCGGCAGGGGTGAGGGGGCGGATATCGAGGGGCATGGGAAACCGTCATTGCGAGGAGCGAAGCGACGAAGCAATCCAAGATTTCCGTTTAGTCTGGATTGCCGCGACGGGCTACGCCCTCCTCGTGAATGACGGAACGGAACCTCAATCCAGATGGAACTTCGTGAGTTCCCGATGCTCGCCCAGAATGCGGCGCACGGTGCCCGTGAGCGAGCGATAGACGATGGTCTCCGTCTCGATGATGTCGCCCGAGAACTTCACGCCCTTCAGCAGCGCGCCATCGGTGACGCCAGTGGCGGCGACGACCGTATCGCCCGAGGCGAGATCAAGCAGGTCATATTTCTTCTTCGGTTCCTTCACGCCCATGGTGGCAGCGCGCGCCACCTTCTCGGGCGTATCGAGGATGAGGCGACCCTGCATCTGGCCGCCGACGCAGCGCAAAGCGCCCGCCGCGAGCACGCCTTCCGGCGCGCCGCCGATGCCGAGATAGATGTCGATGCCGGTCTTGGCGGTTTCCGCGCACTGGATCACGCCGACCACGTCGCCATCAGTGATGAGGCGGATGGAACAGCCGAGCGCGCGCAGCTTCGCAATGAGATCGGCATGGCGCGGGCGATCCATCACGAGGGCGGTGATTTCATTGGCCTTCACGCCCTTGGCCCTGGCCAGCGCATGGATGTTGTCTTCCACTGGGGCGTCGAGGTCGACGATACCCTTGGGGTAGCCCGGGCCAATCGCGATCTTGTCCATGTAGACATCCGGCGCGTAGAGCAAGGTGCCCGCCTGCGCCATGGCCATCACGGCGATGGAGCCCGGCATGTCCTTCGCGCAGAGCGTCGTGCCTTCCAGCGGATCGACCGCGATATCGACCTTCGGGCCCTTCTTGGTGCCGACCTTCTCGCCGATATAGAGCATCGGGGCTTCATCGCGCTCGCCCTCGCCGATCACGATCGTGCCATCGATGGGGAGCTTGTTGAGTTCGCGGCGCATGGCATCCACCGCCGCCTGGTCGGCCGCCTTTTCGTTGCCGCGCCCGCGCAGCTTGGCCGAGGCCACGGCCGCGCGCTCGGTCACGCGGACAAGTTCCATGGTGAGGATGCGTTCGATGATCTTGTCTTCGGTGACAACGAGGTCGGTCATGGGGGGCTTCTTCGGGTTGGGGGGAACAGAGGCGGGTCTCTAGCAGGGAGCGCCGCCGGGGTCATGCGGAAAGAGGCGGGTTCCGGCCCACCTTTCGACGCGGATCACCTTTCGATGCGAATGACTTGCGGCGGGCCATCGAGCACGCCTTCCTCGGCGATGGCCGCCACGGCGTCACGCACGCGCAATTCGGTCGTGGCATAGGTGATGAGGATCACCGGCACGGCGCCCGAAGCGCTGCGCGGCGTGCCCCTGCCCTTCTGGAGGATGGATTCGAGGCTGATGCCGCGCTCGGCCATGCGGCTCGCGATGGTCGCGGCGGCGCCGGGGCGGTCGAGCACCTGCAGGCGAACGTAATAACCACCCTCATGCTGCTGCATCGGCGCGCGGATCGGCTTCGCCAGCGCGCCCGATGGCCGGCCGAAGACCGACACGCGATGGCCGCGCGCGAGATCGACGATATCGCCCACGACAGCCGAGGCCGTGGCACCACCACCGGCACCAGGCCCCACGAGGGTGATCGCGCCCACCGGTTGCGCCTGGATTTCCACGGCGTTGGTCACGCCCATCACGCCGGCGAGCTGGCTGGTGCGCGGCACCATGGTCGGATGGACGCGCTGCTCGATGCCCTGCGCGGTGCGCTCGGCGACCCCCAGCAGCTTTATACGGAAACCAAGTTCTTCCGCCATCAGAAGATCGAGCGGTGTCACGCCCGAAATCCCTTCCACATATACCGCATCGCCATCGACCTCCGTTCCGAAGGCGAGCGCGGTGAGAAGCGCCAGCTTGTGGGCGGTGTCATAGCCCTCGACATCGAAGGTCGGGTCGGCTTCGGCATAGCCCAGTTCTTGCGCCGCCTTCAGGCATTGGGCGAAATCAAGCCCCTCCTCTTCCATACGGCTCAGGATGTAATTGCAGGTGCCGTTGAGAATGCCCGAAACACGGGTGATCTCGTTGCCCACGAGCGCCTCGCGCAGGGCCTTGATGACCGGGATGCCCCCGGCAGCGGCCGCTTCGAAGGCGATGGTCGCGCCATGGCTTTCTGCACGGCGCGCCAGATCACGCCCATGCGTGGCCAGCAGCGCCTTGTTCGCGGTTACCACCGCGGTGCCGTGATCGAGCGCGGCCTCGACCGTCGCGCGCGCGCTTCCTTCGGCACCCCCCATCAGCTCGACGATGACATCGATATCCGTACGACAGGCCATCTCGACCGGATCGTCATACCAGCGGTAGCCCGAGAGATCGACGCCGCGATCCTTGCCCCTGGAACGGGCGGAAACCGCGACGACCTGGATGGGGCGTCCCGCGCGCTCCGCGAGTTCGTTCGCAGCCTGG
>NZ_JBJTDY010000027.1:0-13703 GCF_046092605.1 Rhabdaerophilum sp.
GCCATCCCTCCAGCGCGTTCCCCCATGTTCCAGCGCCAGTCCCCGAAGCGGTGAAAAACACGAAACGGAAAACCGTGACCAACGGTTGCTGGGAACGCCCAAACCGACGGGAAATTGCCCCTCATGAATAAGACGGGTTAGTTGTCCTTCTTGGGCTCACTGCCTGGCTTGGACGGCGGGAAACCGCCGAAAGAGAATGCGCGCATCGCCTCCTCGAACATTGCCATGTTGGCGCGCACCTGCTCATCCATCGCAGCCATGGCCTGCTGGCCCAAGGCTGCGGGATTGAACGCCGTGCCACCGAAACCCTTGGTCATCTGCTCGCGCAGCTTGTCCTGATCGGACATGAACCGCGTCAGTGACATTTCGAGATAGCGCGGCACAAGGGCCTGCATGTGGTCGCCATAGAACTGGATCAGCTGGCGCAGGAAGGTGATCGGAAGGAGGAACTGGCCCTTGTTTTCCTGTTCGAAGATGATCTGCGTCAAAACCGACCGCGTGATGTCCTCGCCGGTCTTGGCATCGGTCACGACGAAGTCCTCGCCGGCCCGCACCATCTGCGCGAGATCTTCCAGCGTTACATAAGAGCTCGTGCCCGTGTGATAGAGGCGACGATTGGCGTATTTCTTGATGATCGTCGCGGCTTTGGCGCCTTGTTCGGCCATGAACTCCACCATTCCCTCTTCTGGCGAGCGACCAATGCTGGCCGCCATTCGGTGATTGCAACCCCGCCCCCGACCATCGTCGTCATCCGGTTTTCTGTCTTGACGATGGTTGCTTGACCCGTCTCATAGCATTTAGGGTCAGGTCCTACAAATTCGTGTCATACGGCCGGCCGCAGGAGGAAAACATGGCTTCTCAATCGATCGTCATCGCGAGTGCGGCCCGCACCGCCGTCGGGGCCTTCAGCGGCGCTTTCGCCGATGTGGCGGCGCATGAACTGGGCGCCACGGCCATCAAGGGTGCCCTCGAGCGCGCCGGCGTCTCGCCGGCCGAGGTCGACGAAGTGATCTTGGGCCAGGTGCTCACGGCCAATACCGGACAGAACCCGGCGCGTCAGGCCGCGATGGCGGCTGGCATCCCGCAGGAAAAGACCGCCTGGGGACTGAACCAGCTCTGCGGCTCGGGCCTGCGCACAGTGGCGATCGGCATGCAGCAGATCGCGAATGGCGATGCCAGGATCATCGTGGCCGGTGGCCAGGAATCGATGACGCTCGCTCCGCACGCCGCCTATCTCCGCTCCGGCACCAAGATGGGCGAGATGAAAATGGTCGATACCATGCTGCGTGACGGCCTCTGGGATGCCTTCCAGGGCTATCATATGGGCCAGACCGCCGAGAACGTCGCCGCCAAGTGGCAATTGACGCGGGACGAGCAGGACCAGTTTGCCGTCGCCTCGCAGAACAAGGCCGAGGCGGCGCAGAAGGCCGGCAAGTTCAAGGATGAGATCGTCTCGCATACCGTGAAGACCCGGAAGGGTGATGTGCTGGTTGATTCGGATGAATATCCCCGGCACGGCTCCACGCTCGATGCCATGGCGAAGCTGCGCCCGGCCTTCATCAAGGACGGCACCGTGACCGCCGGCAACGCCTCGGGCATCAATGACGGCGCGGCCGCGGCCGTGCTGATGACCGAATCCGAGGCCGCGAAGCGCGGCATCACGCCGCTGGCCCGCATCGTTTCCTGGGCCACCTGCGGCGTCGATCCTTCGATCATGGGCACGGGCCCGATCCCGGCCTCCCGCCGCGCGCTCGAGAAGGCCGGCTGGAAGGTCTCGGATCTCGATCTCGTGGAAGCGAACGAGGCCTTCGCCGCGCAGGCCCTTGCCGTGAACAAGGATATGGGCTGGGATCCCTCGATCGTGAATGTCAATGGCGGCGCAATCGCCATCGGCCATCCCATCGGCGCCTCGGGTGCCCGCATCCTCAACACGCTGCTCTTCGAAATGAAGCGCCGCGGCGCGAAGAAGGGCCTCGCCACGCTCTGTATCGGCGGCGGCATGGGCGTGGCGCTCTGCGTCGAGCGCTGATCCTTCCCGAAATAGGCCCCGCGCGCCGGCTGGAACGAGCGCGCGGGTCAAAACCGAAGACCGGAAACGCCAGATAACGAGGGGATCGAACAATGGCACGCGTCGCATTGGTGACTGGGGGCTCGCGCGGCATCGGCGCAGCGATTTCGAAGGGATTGAAGGCCGCCGGCTACAAAGTAGCCGCATCCTATGCAGGCAATGACGAGGCTGCCGCCGCCTTCACGAAGGAAACGGGCATTCCCACCTACAAATGGGATGTTTCGGATTACGATGCCTGCGCCGCGGGCATCGCCAAGGTGGAAAGCGAACTCGGCCCGATCGACGTGTTGGTGAATAATGCCGGCATCACGAAGGACAGCATGTTCCACAAGATGACAAAAGACCATTGGTATGGCGTCATCAACACCAACCTCAATTCGCTCTTCAACATGACCCGCCCGGTCTGGGAAGGTATGCGCGCCAGAAAGTTCGGCCGTGTCATCTGCATCTCCTCGGTCAACGGGCAGAAGGGCCAGATGGGCCAGGTGAACTATTCCGCCGCCAAGGCGGGTGATATCGGCTTTGTGAAGGCGCTGGCGCAGGAAGGCGCGCGCGCCGGCATCACCGTCAACGCCATCTGCCCGGGCTATATCGGCACGGACATGGTGCGCGCGATCGCGCAGGATGTGCTCGAAAAGGCGATCCTGCCGCAGATTCCGGTGGGTCGCCTCGGCGAGCCGGAGGAAATCGCCCGCGCGGTGGTGTTCCTGGCGGCGGATGATGCCGGGTTCATCACCGGTTCGACACTTTCCGCCAATGGCGGGCAATACATGGTCTGAGCCCGGTTTTTCGGGGATTATCACCGGAAGGGCCGGGAATCCGGCCCTTTTCCTTTGCCCTCGCGGGTCTTAGACTTTTGATTTGATGCACGCTCTTTCCCGCCCCACCATCATCGGCATTGGCGCCATTGCCATCTGGGCCACACTGGCGCTGTTCACGGCGATGACGGGCAAGATGCCGCCGTTCCTCACCACCGCCATCTGCTTCGCGCTGGGCGGGCTGGTGATCGTGAGCCCGGCCGTGTGGCGGCGCGACTGGCTGAAGCTGAAACCCACCCTGCCGGCCTTCCTGCTGGGGCTCTACGGCCCGTTCGGCGACACGGTGATCTATTTCGCCGCGCTGAAGCTCGCGCCGCCGGCCGAAGCGAACCTGATCCACTATCTGTGGCCGCTCTTCATCGTGCTCTTCGCGGCGATGCTGCCGGGAGCAGGCCTACGCCCCCGCCATCTCATAGGCGCGCTGATGGGGCTTGGGGCGCTGCTTCTGCTGGTTGGCGGCAAGCTGGGGAGTGGGGCGACAGAGGCGGCCTGGTGGGGCTATGGCCTCGCATTGCTTGGGGCTGTCGTGTGGTCGAGCTATTCCGTGCTCTCACGCCTCGTCGCCTCATCCTCCACGGAGAGCCTCGGCGTCACGATCCTGATCGCGAGCGTGCTGTCCCTCCTCCTCCATCGCCTGCTGGAAGCGCCCTATACCGACTGGAGCTGGGAGAATGCCATCGGCCTGCTCGGCCTCGGCCTTGGCTCGCAGGGCCTCGCGCTGATCTGCTGGGATATCGGCATGAAGCGCGGCGATGTGAGCTTCCTCGGCGTCGCCTCCTATGCAACGCCGGTGCTCTCCACGGTGCTGCTCGTGGTGTTCGGCTTTGCGCCAGCAAGCCTCGCTCTTGCGGCGGCCTGCGCGCTGATCGTCATCGGCGCGATGGTGGCGCGCAAGGGCTGACCCTTTCAGCCCTTCAACCAGATCGTCTCGTAATGGTAGAGATCGCGATAGCCGAGCTTCTGGTAGAGCGCCCTCGCAATGCGATTGTTCGATTCAACCTGCAGGAAGCCCCTTGTCGCACCCGCCGCCACCGCTTCCGCGAGCAGGGTCTCCACCATGCCCCGCCCGATGCCCTGCCCGCGCGCGGCGGGATCGAGCATCACCGACGCGATTTCAGCATAACCGCGATCCACGGCCGTATAGCCAAAGCCGATGGCCCGGCTTCCCTGTCGCGCGGTCGCGAAGAAAGCAGGCACGCGGATGGCCCCGACGATCGCCCTGAGATGCGCGGGCGATCGCTTTTCCGGTGTCTGGAATCGTGAGATGCCTTCGAGCCATTCCGGGCCGGGTTTGCGCGCGATTTCAACATCCGTGCTGCGCGGGAAGGTGACGCCCGTGAAATCCGCGATCATGCCGAAGCTCGCATCCTTGAGAACATATCCGCGCCGGTCGAGCCGCTTGCGCGTGGCGCGGCTCATCAGGGGCGTATCGCGAAAGGTCGGCGGCAGGCCAGCCCCGCGATAGAGCTGCTCGATCACCGCAATGTCGGCTTCGCCCAGATACGCCCTGGTTTGGATGGCGGAAGCCGAATTTGCCCGGCCGGAATAGCCATGGGCAAAGCGCACGGCGAAACCGCCGAAGATCAGCGTGCTCCGCGCGGGCCAGCAATTCACGATGCGCTGCTCGCAAGCCCGCACCTCCGCGAGATCACCGTAGAGTTCGGAGCTCACGCGCCACCTTTGCGCGGCGTGGGGCGCCAGTTCTCCGGCGCCATTTCGAAGCCGGCAAACTCGAAACCCGGCGAGACCGTGCAGCCGACAAGCGTCCAGGCGCCGAGGCTTGTCGCACTTTGCCAATGGTTCTTCGGCACGAGGATCTGCGGCCGCTGGCCGGTGGCGAGGTTCGGGCCAAGGTGATGGGCGGCGGCATCATGCCCGTTGGGGCTGATGGTGATGACCATGGGAGCACCGGCATAATAGTGCCAGAGTTCGCTGGCATCGCAGCGATGCCATTCGGAAGCTTCGCCCGCTTCCAGCAGGTAGTAGATCGCCGTGCCGACCGAGCGGCCCGCCGCGTCTGTCTCTGGCTCGCGGAAGGTCTCGCGGAAATGCCCGCCTTCGGGATGCGGCTGCAGCCCGAGCAGGCGGATGATCTCGCGGGCGGAGAGGCTGGAATCAGACATCGAAAAATTCTCGAAAACCGGAGGCGGAAGACGGATCAGAACCTGTTCTTGGCCTCTCGTCGGGCCGCGAATTCCGCCAAGTCTTTCGCGCGCAGGAAGACGTTCGTCGCGCGCTCTTCCCGCACCGTCGTGGGCACGGTCGGGATGCCGCCGGCACGCATCGCCTCGATCATGCGAAGTCGCGCCCGGATCGAGGCGTTATCCGGCTCGGTGGCAGCCGCGAATCGCGCATTCGAGAGCGTGTATTCGTGGCCGGAGAAGATGCGGGTCGTTTCCGGCAGGCCACCGATGCGCCGAAGCGAGGCAAAGAGCAGATCAGGCGGAAGGTTGAAGATGCGTCCGCAACCCATCGTGAACATTGTATCGCCGACAAAGATCATTTCTTCAGCCGGCAAATGAAAACTGATGTGATCGATGCAATGGCCCGGCGTATCCCAGACCTCCACCGCGATCTCGCCAATGCTGAACCGGTCGCCCTCCCTCATGAAGCGATCCGCCTTCGGCAACAGATCGGCCGCGAGCGCCGGCGCGATCACCCTGGCTCCGTATTGGGCCACCAAAGCCGGAACGCCCGCGATGTGGTCGTGATGACCGTGCGTGATGAGGATGAGATCGAGACCCCAGCCGCGCTTCTCCAGCTCCGTCATCACAGGTTCGGCGGCCGGCGCATCGACGAGCGCGACCACGCCCGTCGCCTCATCGCGCAGCAGAACGGCGTAATTGTCGGCAAGACAGGTGAAAAGCGCGATCTCCATCGCTATTCTTTCTCAGTGTGGGGACAATCCATCCTTGCGCGCCCCATGCGCCTTGTCCAGTGAAAGAGCCAGCAGCGTGCAACCCGATGTCATCGATCTCCGGTCCTTCTATACGAGCCCGCTGGGACGGGTGGCGCAACGGATGATCCTGCGGGCCATCCGCACGCGCTGGACGAGCCTGCAAGGGCTGGCGCTGCTCGGACATGGTTATGCGATCCCCTATCTCGATGACCTGCGGGAAGGCACCGAGCGCACCATCGCCTTCATGCCCGCCCGGCAGGGCGTGGCGCCCTGGCCGCGCGGCATGCTCTCGGCCGTGAGCCTTGTCGAAGGCTCCGAACTGCCCTTGCGGGATTCCGTGATGGACCGGGTGGTGCTCGTCCATTCGCTGGAAGTATCCGACGACCCCTCCGCGCTGATGAGCGAGATTTGGCGCATTCTCGCGCCGGGTGGTCATGTGATGATCATCGTGCCGAACCGGCGCGGGCCGTGGGCGCGGGTGGACACCACCCCCTTCGGCGCCGGACAGCCCTTCTCGCGGCGACAGCTCACAGCGCTTCTGCGCCACGCGCTCTTCACGCCCTCGCATTGGAGCGAGGCGCTTTACGTGCCGCCGATCAGCCGGCGCTTCATCCTGCAGACCGCGATGGGTTGGGAGCGCCTCGGCGCGAGCCTGTCGCTGCCCTTCGCCGGGCTTCACGTGATCGAGGCGACGAAGCAGGTCTATCGCCCGGCCCTGGCGGGCAAGATGGCCCGCGTGCGCGGGCTGCTTCACCCGGTGCTCGTGCCGACGGGAGGCGCAGCAGCGGGCCGCAAAAGCGATGGCTTAGAGCATTTTCCGATCTGATCGAATGAGATCGGATGCTGTATCTTTTTATCTTGTCGCATTTTCTTTGCGCGAACCGGTATCCAATGGATCGGAAAATGCTCTAGCGCGATTCCTCCACGCCTGCCGCTTCGAGCCCGCGCCTGAGGCGCGTGAAGGCGAGGCGCAGGCGCGATTTCACGGTGCCCAGCGGGATGCCCGTGCGCTCGGCGATCTGGGAATGCGAGAGCCCTTCGTAAAAGGCAAGTTTCACGAGGCCCTGCTGCTCGTTGGGCAATTCGGTCAATAGGCCGCGCACGATGTCATCGCGCTGCTGGCCGTCAAAGGCCTGGTCGATCTGCCCCTCGGAAGCGATTTCGAGAATCGCGGGCGATTGCGGATCGACGTAATCCGTGCGGTCGCGCCGGCTGAGATCGATGCGGCGGTTGCGCGCGATACGATAAAGCCAGGTCGAAAGCGCCGATTTCGCGGGATCGAACAAGGAGGCCTTGCGCCAGAGCGTGATCATCACATCCTGCGCGATTTCCTCGGCCTGCGCGACATCGAGGCCAAGCCGCTGCAGATGCGCCTCGATTCGCGGCGCGAAATGGTCGAAAAGCGTGGTGAAGGCTTCCTTGTCACGGCTTTCCGCCACGCGCGCCACCAGACGTGACCAATCCTCGGCTCGCGAGCCGCCCGCGGAAGCGGATGCCGGGGGGTCAACTTTGTCCATGGCTTGGCCTCCCGACCTTATCGGGAGTAACTCCGTCACAAATAAGGCCTGGCTCAGATCTCGGTATCAGGCCGATCCGAATTTTTATTGTAACATGGTGGTGCCAAAGGGCGCGAGGAAATTCGCGACGATATGTCGTCTTGATTTTGCCCGCCCGATCGTTTCGACGGCGCATTTTTGCCAAAGTTGCGCTGAGATAAGGGAAGGTGGCGCTTCCCCCGCCAAGCGGGATGAGCTAACGCAGATTCGGGAAATCTGAGCCGTGCCATGGCCAGCCGTGGCAGGAAAAGGGCAGCAGGAGAGACGATGATCGGTCGAAAAATCGCGGTGCGGCAGGGCTCCCTTGCCGGGAAAGCGTCCCGTTGGGTGCTTGCGGCCGGGCTGGTTGCGGCCTGTGCGAGCGCGGCCGTGGCCCAGCAGCGCCCTCCGGCCAATGCCCCGGCGGCGACGGCGCAGCAGCGCGCAAATCCGAACGGGACCTTCGAACTCGGGACCTTCGGCGACTGGAAGGCGGCGATTTCCGGCCAGGGGCGTGCCCGTGTGTGCTATGCCTTGGCTTCGCCGAACGAGCGCCTGCCCAAGAATCTGAAGCGCGACCCCGCCTCGATCTTCGTTTCCACCCGCATCGGAGATGGCGCGAAGAACGAGGTGGCGATTCGCCTCGGCTTCGGCGCCAAGCCTCGGGAGGATGGCACGCTGACTATCGGCACCGCCAATTTCGCGCTGTTGACCGAGGGCGAGAACGCCTTTCTGAAGAACCAGGCGCAGGAGGTCCAGCTGCTCGAAGCGATGCGTCGGGGACAGAATTTGCTGATCAAGGTGACCTCGGCGCGCGGCAATGCGCTGACGGATCGCTACAGCCTGAAGGGTTTCGCGCAGGCCCTGGAACGCATGGCCAAGGAATGTCCGGGCTGATCCCCCCGAAAGCCGGAAGAGGAATGCCCGTGATTCCTGACCTCGCTGTCTCCTCCGCACCTGTCGCAGCTGCCGCCTTGCCGGTTACGGCAAAGCCGACGCTGGCTGGACTGCCGCGCGCGGCTCTTGCCGAGTTCCTCAGTGGGCATGGCGTACCGGAGAAGGAAATCCGCATGCGGGTCGGCCAGATCTGGCACTGGCTCTATGTGCGCGGCGCGACTGGTTTCGACGAGATGACCAATGTCGCAAAAACCCTTCGCGCGCTGCTGGATGCCAACGCGACTTTGGCCCGCCCCGAGATCGTGCGCGAGCAGGTCTCGGTCGATGGCACGCGCAAATGGGTGCTGCGGCTCCCTTCCCGCACCGCCCATGACAAGGGTGCAGAGGTCGAGTGCGTCTACATCCCGGAGAAGGATCGTGGCACGCTCTGTGTTTCCTCGCAGGTCGGTTGCACGCTGAACTGCTCTTTCTGCCATACCGGCACGCAGAAGCTCGTGCGCAATCTGGAGGTGAGCGAGATCGTCGGCCAGGTGCTGGTCGCGCGCGACCGCCTTGGGGATTATCCCGGCCGCACCCCGCCGGAAGGTGCCTTCGTGCCGAATGATGGCGGACGCTTCGTCTCGAACATAGTCTTCATGGGCATGGGCGAGCCGCTCTACAATTACGAGAACGTGCGCGATGCGATCGGCGTGCTGACCGATCCGGAAGGGCTGCAGCTCTCCCGGCGCCGCATCACGGTCTCTACATCCGGCGTGGTGCCGGAGATCGCCCGGCTCGGCACGGATACGGGCACGATGCTGGCGATCTCGCTGCATGCCACCAATGATCCGCTGCGCGACGTGCTCGTGCCGATCAACAAGAAATACGACATCGCCGAGTTGCTGCAGGCCTGCCGGAATTATCCCGGTGTGTCGAATGCACGCCGGATCACCTTCGAATATGTGATGCTCAAGGGCGTGAATGACAGCCTTGCGGAAGCGCGCGCGCTGGTGAAGCTGCTGAAGGGCATTCCGGCGAAGATCAATCTCATCCCCTTCAACCCCTGGCCGGGTTCCATCTATGCGTGCTCGGATTGGGAGAGAATCGAGAAGTTTTCCGATCTCGTCTTCTCCGCCGGCTATTCCTCGCCGATCCGCACGCCGCGCGGACGGGATATCCTCGCGGCCTGCGGGCAGCTGAAGAGCGATACCGAGAAGATGCGCGCCCGCGCCCGCCTGATGCTGGAAGAGCAATTGGCGCTCGGCGCGGAATAAGTGCGCTGCTGCGTCCAGATTCGTGTAAAGTTAATTTTCGTGTAAAGTTAATTTGAATTCAGCATGGAAATGCCCCGTTACACCCTCTATCGGCAGCGGTTACGTAAAGAAGAGCATGCTAAACTGTTCGCATTCATCGAGGGAATACTCGAGGGGAATGCGTTATGAATCTGCTCGGCCGCGCCATCGCGCGTTTTCTGGAAAAGCCGATCCGAGGCTATGAGCCGGCGGTCTCTCCGGATTTCAGCGTGCTGACTTCCGTTCTCAAGCCCGGTGACGTCGTGCTTGTCGAGGGCAATATCCGGGTTTCCTCGGTCATCAAATATCTCACGCAATCCACCTGGTCGCATTCGGCGATCTATGTCGGTGATTGCCTTTGTCGGGCCGAGCCGAATGGCGAGCCGCATGTGCTGATCGAGGCCGAAATGAGCGAGGGCGTGATTTCCTCGCCGCTTTCCAAGTATCGCAACACGCATCTGCGCATCTGCCGCCCCGTGGCGCTGAAGGGGGAAGACCTGGAGCGCGTGATCGGCTTCCTGAAGCATCGCCTCGGCCATGGCTACGACGTGAAGAACGTCCTCGACCTGATGCGCTTTCTCGTGCCGATGCCCGTCCCCACCCGTTGGCGCCGCCGCATGCTGGCGCTGGGTTCAGGCGATCCGAGCCGCGCCATCTGCTCCACGCTCATCGCCGAGGCCTTCCAGTCCGTGCGCTACCCGATCCTGCCTCGTGTCGAGACGGTCGATGGCCGGCGCAAGGTGAAATCCCGCTATGCCCGGCGGGAGATCCTGCATATCCGCCACCATTCACTCTACACGCCGCGTGATTTTGATATCTCGCCCTACTTCGCCATCGTGAAGCCAACGATCGAGAGCGGCTTCGATTACAAGGCGCTGAAATGGACGAAGAGCTTCGCGGTCACGCCCATGCGGGCGCAGCCGCAGGGAATCGAGCCGCAGCGGGGGCCGGGTGCGGGTGCCTCTGCCGTCGATTGGGTGCCGGCTGCCCCGCGCTGAGGCCGTTGCTTCGATACGCTGACGCGCTTTGCACGGGAAAGCAATCGACAAGGCCCTCCGGCCGGCTCCGGAGCATTTTCTTTGCGCGAACCGGTTCCCACTTCGCTGGAAATTGCTTTAGTCTCTCTGCTCCGTCCATTGGAGGGGAGGGTTCCATGCGCGTGAAATCATTTCTTGCAGCGCTGTTCGCGGGGTTTGGCGTCATCGGCCTTGCTGCCGCGCAGGCGCCCCCGCTCGCAGCTCCCCCGATCATCGCGCAGAATGCCCGCCTTCTGCCGGTTCTGGCGCAGAACGGCATGGTTTCCTCGCAGGAGCGGCTCGCGAGCGCCATCGGTGTGGATATCCTCAAGCGCGGCGGCAATGCGGTGGATGCGGCCGTGGCCGTCGGCTTCGCGCTTGCCGTGACCCTTCCGCGCGCGGGCAATCTCGGCGGCGGCGGCTTCATGCTGGTGCATCTTGCGAAGACCGGCGAGACGGTCGCCATCGATTACCGCGAGATCGCGCCAGCGGCGTCCACGCCGACCATGTTTCTCAATGCCGCCGGCGAACCGGACCCGCAGAAATCACGGGATTCGGGTTTGTCCGTTGGTGTGCCGGGCACAGTGCGCGGCATGGCGCTGGCGCTTGAGAAATACGGCTCCGGCAAGTTCACGCTGGCGCAACTCATCGAGCCTTCCGTGAAGCTCGCGCGCGAGGGCATTCCGGTGGCAGAGGATCTCGCGGATTCGCTGCCGGGCGCCATGGGTCGCATGAGCAGGTTCCCCTCCTCCATGGCGATCTTCGCGAAGGACGGCAAAGCCCTGCCGCGTGGCTCGATGCTGGTGCAGGCGGACCTCGCGAACACGCTTGAATCCATCCGCCAGCAGGGGCCGGATGCCTTCTACAAGGGGCGCATCGCCGAGCAGATCGTCGCCGCCGTGCGCGAGACCGGCGGCATCATGACCGTGGAGGACATGGCGAACTACAAGGCGGTGATCCGCCCGGCGGTGACAGGCAGATATCGCGGCTACACGCTTGCCTCCATGCCGCCGCCCTCCTCGGGCGGGGTGCATCTGGTGCAAATCCTGAACATTCTCGAAGGGTTTGACCTCAAGGCCATGGGCGCGGGCTCGGCCGCGAGCCTGCATGCCCTCGCGGAAGCGATGAAGCCGGCCTATGCCGATCGCGCCACCTTCCTTGGCGATCCCGACCGCGTGAAAGTGCCGGTGAAGGGCCTCACCTCCAAGGCCTATGCCGAGAAGCAGCGTGCCAAGATCGATCTCTCGAAGGCGAGCAAGGCAGATGACATCAAGGCCGGCGATCCCCTGCCACATGAGAGCGACCAGACCACGCATTATTCGGTTGTAGACAGCGAGGGCAATGCGGTCGCGAACACCTACACGCTGAATTTCTCCTACGGCATGGGCCTCGTGGCTGCCGGCACGGGCGTGCTGCTGAACAACGAAATGGATGATTTTTCTGCGAAACCCGGTGCGCAGAACGCCTATGGGCTCGTGGGGTCGGATGCGAATTCGGTGCATCCCGGCGCGCGGCCACTCTCCTCGATGACGCCGACCATCGTGTTTCGGGATGGCAAGCCCTTCATGGTCACGGGCTCGCCCGGCGGCAGCCGCATCATCTCGACGACCTTGCAGGTCATCACCAACGTGATCGATTTCGACATGAACCTCGCGGAAGCTGTGGCGGCACCCCGCATCCACCACCAATGGAAGCCGGATGCGCTGCTCGTCGAGCCGGGCCTGTCGCCCGATACCCTGAAGCTGCTCGCGGAGCGCGGCCAGAATGTCCGGCCCGGCGCGGTCTCGGGCTCGGCGAATTCCATCCTGCTGCAGGGGGGATGGCTGCAAGGCGCGGCGGATACGCGCCAGCGCGGCACAGCGGCAATCGGCTATTGAATGAGGTGAACCAGAGCGGACTCCGATCTGATTGAATGAGGCCGTCCGCTCTGATTTCTGATTATTTCACGCATTTTCTTCGACCAACCGGCGTGCAATGTAAGCGTCCGGTGAGCGCGCCTTTTCGATTTCCCGCGAACGGCTGAAGTTACGTCGCTAATTCCATATTTGGCGACGTCACGAGGTCTCGGGTGAGACGGTTGGAGATATTGACGGGGGTCGAGCGGCGCCGCGGCTGGTCAGAGGAGCAGAAGCGGGCGATCCTGCTCGAGGTCGCGACGAGCGGTCTGGGTGTTTCCGCCGTTGCGCGACAGCACGATATCCTGCCGCAACAGATTTATGCCTGGCGCCGCGCGTTTCGCCTTGCGGCAACGGGGGACCAGGTTACCCCGTCGTTCCTGCCGGTGACGATTGTCCCGACGTCAGAAGAACCACCGCGATCTGACCGGTCAGGAGAGTGTGAGAAGGCCGGCAGAGCCATCCGTGGCGGCAAGGTCGAGATCCGCTGCAAGGGTGGCCGTGTCCTGAAGTTCGACCATTCGCTCGATGCTGCGACCTTGCGGGCTCTGATCCGCGTGGCAGAAGAGGCATGATCGGGCCAGGATCTGGTGCCCGCGTCTATCTTGCCTGCGGGACGATCGATATGCGCAAGGGGATCGACGGTCTTGCGGCGCTGGTTCAGGCGGACTTGCGACAGAAGCCGTCCTCGGGCGCGGTGTTCGCCTTCCGTGGCCGGCCATAGGATTGCAGAACGCAATCCGTACCGGATTATTATGGTGACAGGATCAAGCTTCTGTTCTGGGACGGTCAGGGCTTCTGCCTCTATTACAAGGTTCTGGACAGGGGCCGCTTCCCCTGGCCCTCCGCTGCGGATGGAACGGCAAGGCTGACGGCAGCTCAGCTGGCGATGCTGTGGGAGGGGATCGACTGGCGACGACCATCCTGGTCGGCGCCGCCCGGAAGATCGGCGTAAAAACGAGTGATTCCAGCGTGATATGAGTGCCGCCATCCGGACAAATCGGCTATGCTTCGCTGATGATCCCGACCGCCTCCAACCTGCCTGATGATATCGAGGCCCTCCGGGCCATCATCGTGACGCAAGCGCGGGAACTGGCCGAACAGACCCGGCGGTTAGAGGCGCGGGATACCCTGATCGAGACCTTGAAGGCGCAGCTGGCGTCATTGTGATTTTGCATGGAATGTTGACCCTGTAGGACTGGGGATCGGCATGTAATTTTGACCCCCGTTTTCCTGCATGCTGCCGCTTTTGGAAGAGCGGTGGATTTCGGGGATGAAGGGCGTGGATACGATAGCAAAGGTCC
>NZ_JBJTDY010000028.1:0-16636 GCF_046092605.1 Rhabdaerophilum sp.
AGCCAGAACTGCTCGCAATTTCATTGCGGATGGAGGGGCGAATCGAAACCGTTTCATGTTCAATTCCTACATCTCGCGCATCAGGATGGCGAATACATGGCGGAAGCCCCTGGGAAGCGCAAATCCGCTGGTTAGGGCAGCAATGCTGACGTATACTAAGGTTTCAAGCCGGCGCGGGACAAGCGCCGAGAACGTCCGGGTCGTTCACAGGGGAGAGTGACGATGGGTGAGCCGTTTCCGCTGCGTCACGTCACGCTGGAAGATAAGTATGACCTCGCGCAGGGTCCTGTCTTCCTCAATGGCGCGCAGGCCATCACGCGCATGCTGCTGATGCAGCGTGAACGCGACCGCCGCGCGGGCCTGAATACCGCGGGTTTCATTTCCGGTTATCGTGGTTCGCCGCTGGGTGGCCTCGACCAGAACTTCTTCCGGGCCAAGAAGCTTTTCGAGAAATCGAATATCCGCTTCGAGCCGGGCCTCAACGAGGATCTCGCGGCCACCGCCGTCTGGGGCACCCAGCAGGCCGAGATGCGCGGCGAGGGGAAGTATGATGGCGTCTTTGCCATGTGGTATGGCAAGGGGCCGGGCGTTGACCGCTGCGGCGATGTGTTCCGCCACGCGAACCTTGCTGGCACCTCGAAGCATGGTGGCGTGCTCGCGCTGATGGGTGACGACCACACCGCCGAGAGTTCCACCACGGCGCATCAATCCGAGTTCCATTTCCTCGATCTGATGGTGCCGATCCTGAACCCTGCGGGCGTGCAGGAAATCCTCGATTACGGCCTCTTCGGCTATGCGATGAGCCGCTTCACGGGCGCATGGACCGCGCTGAAATGCGTGAAGGACAACATCGAATCGACCGCCTCGGTGGATGGTTCCATCGACCGGGTGAAGATCATCGTGCCGGATGATTTCGCCTTCCCGCCGGGTGGCCTGAACATCCGCCCGCGCGATGGCTTCCTCGAGCAGGAAGCGCGTCTGCACGAGTTCAAGCGCGCGGCGGCCGTGGCCTTCATCCGCGCCAACAACCTGAACCATTTTGTCACGACCGGCGGCGCCACGCCAAAGATCGGCATCATCACCACCGGCAAGAGCTATCTTGATACGCGCCAGGCCTTCGATGATCTCGGCATCGATGAACTCAAGGCCAACCAGCTCGGCATCCGCCTCTACAAGCTTGGCTCGCCATGGCCGATCAGCCAGCGCGAATTGCAGGATTTCGCGCATGGGCTCGACCTCATCATGGTGGTCGAGGAGAAGCGCAGCCTCATCGAGGTGCAGGTGCGCGAGGAGCTTTACGGCACCGCGAACCAGCCGACCGTGATCGGCAAGCGCGACGAGAAGGGCGAGTGGCTCTTCCCCGTGAAGGGCGCGCTGGATCCCAATGATATCGCCATCGCGCTCGGCGAACGCATCCTGCGGCATCACCCGAATGCGGATCTCGCGGCGCGCATCGAACGTCTGCGCCTTGCGCAGAAGAAAATGGCAGAGACGAACGACATCGCGGTGCGCACGCCCTATTTCTGCTCGGGCTGCCCGCATAACACCTCCACCAAGGTGCCCGAAGAGGGCCGCGCCTATGCCGGCATCGGCTGCCATTTCATGGTGAGCTGGATGGACCGGAACACCGAAGGCGTGACCCAGATGGGTGGCGAGGGCGCGAACTGGATCGGTGAATCGACCTTCTCCACCCGCAAGCATGTGTTCCAGAACCTCGGTGATGGGACCTACAACCATTCAGGCGCGCTGGCGCTGCGCTGGTCCATCGCGACCAGGACGAACATCACCTACAAGATCCTGTTCAACGATGCCGTCGCCATGACCGGCGGCCAGCCGCATGAGGGCAACCTCACGCCGGATGCCATTGCCCGGCAGGTGCGGGCGGAAGGCGTGGAGCGGATTGCGGTCGTCTCGGATGACCCCGGGAAATATGATGACCGCTATTCCTGGCCCGCGGGCACCAGTTTCCATCACCGCACCGAACTGATGGTGGTGCAGCGCGAGCTCGCCGAAATTCCCGGCGTGACGGTGATGATCTACGACCAGACCTGCGCCGCCGAGAAGCGTCGCCGTCGAAAGCGTGGCCTGATGCCCGACCCGGACAAGCGCGTCTTGATCAACGAACTGGTCTGCGAGGGCTGCGGCGATTGCGGAAAGGCCTCGAACTGCGTCTCTGTGCAGCCGGTCGAGACCGAATTCGGTCGCAAGCGGAAGATCGATCAATCCAATTGCAACAAGGATTATTCCTGCGTCGATGGCTTCTGCCCGAGCTTCGTGACCGTTTCCGGCGCGCGGCCGAAGAAGCTCGCGGCTCAGGCGGCAGGCTTCACGATGCCGGATTTGCCCGATCCTGCTCTCCCGTCGCTGGAGCATGAGCCGTGGTCGGGCATCGTCACGGGGGTCGGTGGCACGGGTGTCGTCACCATCGGTGCCATCCTCGGCATGGCGGCACATCTCGAGCATCGCGGCTGCGGC
Organism: Rhabdaerophilum sp.; assembly: GCF_046092605.1. Lineage (NCBI taxonomy): Bacteria > Pseudomonadati > Pseudomonadota > Alphaproteobacteria > Hyphomicrobiales > Rhabdaerophilaceae > Rhabdaerophilum > Rhabdaerophilum sp. The sequence continues at coordinate 2,476 of NZ_JBJTDY010000028.1, forward strand.
ATGATCGACATGGCCGGCCTCGCACAGAAGGGCGGCGCGGTTTACTCGCATATCCGCCTCGCCAAATCACCGGAGGATATCCACGCGATCCGCGTTTCCGCCGGCATGGCCGATCTCATCCTCGGCTGCGATCTCGTGGTGTCCGGCTCGAAGAAGGTTCTGGCGGCCACGAAGTTGGCCGGCACGACCTTCGTCGTGAATACCGCCGAGATTCTCCCCGGCGATTTCACCCGCAACCCGGATTACTCGCTGCCTTCCGAGCGACTGAAGCGCGGCATCGCCAGCGCGGCGGGCAAGGATCGCGCCTTCTTCATCGACGCCTCGAAGATCGCCGTCACCTTGTTCGGGCAATCCATCGCCGCGAACATGTTCCTTCTGGGCTATGCCTACCAGAAGGGCGGCGTGCCGCTCACGGCAGCCTCCATCGAGCGGGCCATCGATCTCAATGGCGAGGCCGTGAAGATGAACCTCGAGGCCTTCCGCTGGGGCCGTGCGGTGGCGCATGAGCCGGCCCTGCTGGGGCAGATTCTCGAGCTCTCGCGGCCCAGTCCGGCCCAGACCATCTCTTCAACGCTCGATGAGGTCATCGAGCGGCGTGTGGCGTTCCTGACGGATTATCAGAACGCCGCTTATGCCAAGCGCTATGCGGATGCGATCAGAAAGCTTCGGGCGCGCGAGGCCGAAATGGTGCCGGGCCAGACGGCCCTCACCGAGGCCGCCGCGCGATCGCTCTTCAAGCTGATGGCCTACAAGGACGAATACGAGGTCGCACGGCTCTACACGGCCCCGGCCTTCCGCCAGCAATTGCACGATTCCTTCGATGGCGACAACATGAAGATCACCTTCCACCTCGCGCCGCCGCTGCTTGGCCGGAAGCACCCCTCCACCGGCCTGCCGATGAAGACGAGCTTCGGCCCGTGGATGATGAGCGCCTTCGGCGTGCTCGCGAAGCTGAAGGGCCTGCGCGGCACCGCACTCGACATCTTCGGCTATTCGGCCGAACGCAGGGACGAACGGGCGCGCATCGAGACCTTCCTCGCGCGCCTCGAGGAACTGGCGAAGGGCCTGACGCCGGCAAAGCATGCGCTGGCGGTGGAGATCGCCGGCCTGCCGCAGCGCATTCGCGGGTTCGGGCATGTGCGGGCGAAGAACGCCGCGGAAACCGACGCCGCCGAAGCGGGCCTTCTCGCACAATTCCGCTCCGAAATGCCGGTGATGCGGCAGGCGGCGGAGTAACGCGAAGCTTGTTTCAGGGGCAAACCGGATGGATAAGGAACCAACGCCTCATCCTCACCGGTGCCGCCCTTGATTTCTGCCGCACGCCTCGCCGCCATCGCCCGCTGGTCGCATGATCTGCCGGAAGGCGAGCGTGATCGCGCGCGTCGCGGCATCGTCGAGAAGAACTACGCGGCTGGAAGCTATATCTGCCATCTCGGTGATCGCTTCGATGTCTGGACCGGGGTGATCGACGGCCTTGTGAAGCTCTCGACCAGTTCGGATTCGGGCAAGCTCATCAGCTTCGCGGGGCTTCCTGCCGGTGCCTGGTTTGGCGAAGGCACTGTACTGAAGGGTGAGCCGCGCCGCTACGATCTTGTCGCGTTGCGCGAGACACGCCTCGCGCTGATGGATGCGGCGACCTTCTTCTGGCTGTTCGAGAATTCGGTTGCGTTCAACCGCTTTCTCGTGCGGCAGCTGAACGAACGACTTGGCCAGTTCATCGGGCTTGTGGAAACCGATCGGCTGCTGGATGCGCCGGCCCGCATTGCCCGAGCCCTTGCTTTCCTGTTCAATCCCGAATTGCACCCTGCCGTGGGTCTGCATCTCGCGATCACGCAGGAGGAGATCGGCCTGCTCTCCGGCCTCTCGCGGCAGGCCACGAACAAGGCGCTGAAGCTGCTGGAGGAGGCGCAGGTGCTGCGGGTGGAGAGGGGCGGCATCTCGATCCGCGCCTGGGGCGAACTCAACGCCTATCCGATGCGCGAAAATCGCTGAGGAATTGGCCTCATTCTTTGGTTGAATTGCACCGGAAGCTTGGGTCAAAAGGCCTGAAAAAGCGCCAATTCCGGCGCAACTTCCGCAGCGCACGCGTCAAAACGTCGCGAAACGACCTGGACCTTCCCTTTTTATCAGCATTCCGCGACGCTGTCTGTCAAGCCCGCGCTTGCTTCCATTCCGCATTGCTGCAAACTTGAGGTGTGAAACAGGGCCTCGCGAGAAGGGCCCGCCGACTTCAGGGAGAGACACGCGTGGAACGGGACGCTCCGGCGGCCTTGGATACCTTTCCGAAATGGCTGGCGCATCAGGCGCGGGTCCGGCCCGAAAGGCCGGGCATGCGTCACAAGGATCTCGGCATATGGACCGAATGGAGCTGGGCGGAGGTGGCGCAGAACGTGCGCGCCTACGCGCTTGGCCTGATGGCGCATGGCCTTGAGCGCGGCGACAAGGTCGCGATCATCGGAAACAACCGGCCGAAGCTCTACTGGTCGATGATGGCGGCGCAATCGCTCGGGGCCATTCCCGTGCCGGTCTATGCTGATTCCGTTGCCGAGGAGATGGCCTATGTGCTCGAACATGCCGAGGTGAAGTTCGCCTGCGTGCAGGACCAGGAACAGGTCGACAAGATCCTCTCGGTCTCGGAGCGCCTGCCGAACATCGGCTTCATCTTCTATGACGAGCCGCGCGGGCTTCGCGCCTATGATCATTCCCGCCTGCAGGCCATCGACGAGGTGATCTCTCAGGGCAAGGGCATGTTGCTGGCCGATCCCGATGCCAATCGCCGGCTTGATGCGGAAGTGGCGCGCGGCAAGGGCGATGACATTTCGGTCATCCTTTACACCTCCGGTACAACCGGTCGCTCGAAGGGCGTGCTTCTCACGGCCGGGCGCTGCATCGCTGCGGCGCGCGATACCGTGGCCTTCGACGGCCTCTCGGATCGCGACAACGTGCTGGCCTATCTGCCCCTCGCCTGGGTGGGCGACCACTACCTCAACTACGCGCAGGCGCTGATCGCCGGCTTCTGCATCAACTGCCCCGAAAGCCCGGAGACCGCGGTGGAAGATCGCCGCGAGGTGGGCAACACCTATGCCTTCGCGCCGCCCCGCGTGTTCGAGGGGATGCTGACGCGCATCATGATCCGCATGGAGGATGCGAGCTGGCTGAAACGGAAGTTGTTTCACTATTACATGGGTGTGGCCAAGAAATGGGGCGAGAAGATCCTCGATGGCAAGCCTGTGCCGCTGCCGGCGCGGCTCAACTATGCGCTCGGCAACCTGCTTGTGTATGGACCGCTGAAGAACGTGATGGGCCTCACCACCGTGCGCGTTGGCTACACTGCCGGCGAGGCCATCGGGCCCGAGCTGTTCTCGTTCTTCCGCTCTATCGGGCTGAACCTGAAGCAGCTTTACGGGCAGACCGAGGCCTTCCTCTTCGTCACCTGTCAGAAGGATGATGGCGTGCGCGCCGATTGCGTCGGCCCCGCGACGCCCAATGTCGAGATCCGCATCGCCGAGGATGGCGAGGTGCTCTACAAGTCGCCGGGCCAGTTCGTGGGCTATTACAAGGACCCCGAGAAAACCGCCGAGACCATGACCCCCGACGGCTTCGTGAAAACGGGCGATGCCGGCTTCTTCGAGAAGGATGGCCAGCTCCGCATCATCGACCGCGCGAAGGATGTGGGCCGCCTGCGTTCCGGCGCGCTGTTCGCGCCGAAATACATCGAGAACAAGCTGAAATTCTTTCCCAATATCCGCGAGGCCGTGGCTTTCGGGCAGGGCGAGGATTTCGTCACGGTGTTTCTCAACATCGACATCACGGCGGTGGGCAACTGGGCCGAGCGCAACAATGTCTCCTATGGTTCCTACCAGGAACTGGCCGGGCATGGCCAGGTCTACGAGATCCTCGCGGGCCATGTGGCGGAGGTGAACCGCCAGCTTGCCGAAGAGCCGATGATGGCCAGGGCGCAGATCCATCGCTTCCTCATCCTGCACAAGGAACTCGATGCGGATGACGGCGAACTCACGCGCACGCAGAAGGTGCGGCGCGGCTTCATCGCGGATCGCTACGGCCCGCTGGTGAAGGCGCTCTACGATGGGTCGAAAGAAGCGGATATCTCCACCGAAGTGACCTTCGAGGATGGCCGCAAGGGCGTGATCTCGGCGCGCGTCAAGGTGATGGATGCGGTCGTGGCGCCGGTTGTGGCTTTGCCGCAGGCGGCGGAGTGAGCGGGGACGGCATGGTTCAGAACTCCACCCTTTCCCCGGGCGAAACCCTGCTCAAGGTCGAGAATGTCTCGCTCCGCTTCGGCGGCGTGAAGGCGATCACCGATGTTTCTTTCGACATCAGGAAGGGCGAGATCCGCGCGATCATCGGCCCGAACGGTGCCGGCAAGACCTCGATGCTCAATGTCATCAACGGGTTCTACCACCCGCAGGATGGCACCATCACCTACAAGGGCGCGACGCGGGCCAAGATGAAGCCCTATGTCGCGGCTTCTCAGGGCATTGCGCGCACCTTCCAGAACGTCGCGCTCTTCAAGGGCATGTCGACGCTCGACAACATCATGGTCGGCCGCACGCTGAAGATGAAATCCAACTTCTTCTGGCAGATCTTCCGCCATGGCCCGGCCATGACCGAGGAGATCGCCCATCGCCGGATGGTCGAGGAGATCATCGACTTCCTGGAGATCGAGCACATCCGCAAGGTGCCCGTGGGCAAGCTGCCCTATGGCCTGCAGAAGCGCGTGGAACTCGGGCGCGCGCTCGCCATGGAGCCGGAATTGCTGCTGCTCGATGAACCCATGGCTGGCATGAACCTCGAGGAGAAGGAGGACATGTGCCGCTTCATCCTCGATGTGAAGGAGCAATACGGCACCACCATCGCGCTGATCGAGCATGATATGGGCGTGGTGATGGACCTCTCCGACCGCGTGGTGGTGCTGGAATATGGCCGGAAGATTGCCGATGGCACGCCCGATGAGGTGAAGGCCAATCAGGCGGTCATCGATGCCTATCTCGGCGTGGCGCATTGAAAGGTGGGATGCATGTTCATGACGCAAGACCGGCATCCACTTTTGCTGAACATGCAGTGAGGGGGAATGGGGATGCTCTACAATATTCTCATCGACCCCTTCGTGCAGATGGGTGCCGCGCCGGATCTCTTCGTGCAGACGATCTGGGAAGGCCTCGTCGCCGGCGTGCTCTATGCGCTGATCGCGCTTGGTTTCGTGCTCATCTTCAAGGCCTCGGGCGTGTTCAATTTCGCCCAAGGCATCATGGTGGTGTTCGCGGCGCTGACGCTGGTGGGTCTGCACGAGAAGGGCGTGCCTGCCTGGGCGGCACTCATCCTCACCCTTGGCGTGATGGCGATCCTCGCGATCGCGGTGGAGCGGATCGTGCTGCGCCCGCTGGTGAACCAGCCGGACATCATTCTCTTCATGGCGACGTTCGGGCTCACCTTCATCATCATCGGTCTTGGCGAATTCATTTTCGGCGGCGAACCGAAGCAGATGATCGCCGAGGAACTGGGCCTGCCGCAGGGCACGATGCGCTTTGATATTCTCGGCGGGAAGGTGATCATCCAGAAGATCGACGTCGCGGCTGCGGTGATCGCCTCGCTGATGATCGCGGCCCTGGCGCTGTTCTTCCAGTATACCCGCATCGGCCGCGCCCTGCGCGCGGTGGCGGACAGCCACAAGGCGGCACTCTCGGTCGGCATCTCGCTGAACCAGATCTGGGCCATCGTGTGGTTCGCGGCCGGAATCGTGGCGCTCATCACGGGCATCATGTGGGGCGCGCGTTCTGACGTGAGCTTCGCGCTGCAGGTCATCGCGCTGAAGGCGCTGCCGGTGCTGATCCTTGGCGGCTTCACCTCCATTCCCGGCGCGATTGTCGGCGGCCTCATCATCGGCATTGGCGAGAAGCTCGCGGAGTTCTACTGGGGGCCGCTTGTGGGCGGCGGCATCGAGAACTGGGTGGCCTATGTGATCGCGCTCGTCTTCCTGATGGTGCGTCCGCAGGGCCTGTTCGGCGACAAGATCATCGAGAGGATCTGATCCGTGCTTTATCGTGAATCAGGCCAGTTCAAGAAGACCTATTCGGAGGATATGCAGGTTTTCCCCTTGCGGGAAGATCGCATCGGCATTGCCGTCATCCTGTTCATTGCCGCGGTGGTGATCCCGCTCACGGGTTCGAACTTCTTCCTCTCGACCGTGATGATCCCGTTCCTCGTCTTCGCGCTCGCCGCGATGGGGCTGAACATCGTCACGGGCTATACCGGGCTCATCTCGCTCGGCACCGGCGCCTTCATGGGTGTGGGGGCCTATGCCTGCTACAAGCTCACGACCACTTTCCCCGGCGTGCCGATCGTCATCTGGATTCTCGTCTCCGGCGTCTTCTCGGCCGCGATCGGCGCGCTGTTCGGCCTGCCGAGCCTGCGCATCAAGGGCTTCTATCTCGCGGTGGCGACGCTCGCGGCGCAGTTCTTCCTGGAATGGTGCTTCGTGCGCATTCCCTGGCTCTTCAACTACAACGCCTCGGGCGCCATCGAGGTGCCGACGCGCTGGATCGCCGGCATCCCGGTGACCGGCCCCAACGCGACGCCGATGACCCGCTATTATGTCATTCTCTTCATCGTGGTGCTGATGACCTGGATCGCCTCGAACATCCTGCACGGGCGCATCGGGCGCAGCTTCATGGCGGTGCGCGACATGGATATCGCGGCGGAACTGATGGGCATCCGGCTCCTGCGCACCAAGCTTCTCGCGTTTGCGATGTCGTCCTTCTATTGCGGCGTCGCGGGCGCGACCATGATGTTCCTCTGGTATGGCGGGGGCGAAGCGAGCGACGCCTTCAACATCAACCAGAGCTTCATCATCCTGTTCATGGTGATCATCGGGGGGCTGGGCTCGCTCATCGGCTGCTTTTTCGGCGCGGCCCTGCTGCACATCATCCCGGTGACGCTGAAATTCGGCCTGCCGGCCATCGGCATTCCGCTCGCGGGTGCCACGGCCGAGCACATCAACCACCTGCTTGTGGGCGGGCTCATCATCCTGTTCCTGATCGTCGAGCCGCATGGTCTCGCCCGGCTCTGGCAGATCACCAAGCAGAAGCTCAGAACCTGGCCTTTCCCGTATTGAGCGGGGCGGGCCTTGCCGTGGCGCAAGCGTCGGCAAGATGAAGACTTCAGCCAAGAAGACCTGGGGAGCCCGGGAAGTGGCTCCATCGAAGGAGGAACGACCATGAAGAAAACCCTCGGCCCGAAATTCCTGGGCTTGGCGGCCCTGGCCGCAGCCTTCGCGGGCGCGGCGCCCCTGCCGGTCTCCGCGCAGGATACGATTTACGTGCCGCTGCTCACCTATCGCACCGGCCCCTTCGCCGGTTCGGGCGTGCATATCGCCAACGGCATGCGCGATTACCTCGAAATGCTGAACCAGCGCGATGGTGGCATCGGCGGTGCGAAGATCATCATCGAGGAATGCGAAACCGGCTACGACACCAAGAAGGGTGTCGAATGCTATGAGAGCGTGAAGGCGAAGAACCCGGTCGTGGTGAACCCCTATTCCACGGGCATCACGCTGCAGATCATCCCCAAGGCGGCGGTGGACAAGATCCCCGTGCTCTCGATGGCCTATGGCCTCTCGGCCTCGGCGGATGGCGAGCATTTCCCGTGGATCTTCAACCCGCCGGCCACCTACTGGGATGGCGCTTCGGTCTTCGTGAAGCATATGGCGCAGGTGGAAGGCGGCTTTGACAAGCTGAAGGGCAAGACGGTGGGCCTTGTCCATCTTGATGCGCCCTTCGGCAAGGAGCCGATTCCCGTGCTCGAGGCGCTGGCCAAGCAATACGGCTTCAACCTGAAGCTCTACCCGGTTCCGGCCGCCCAGATGCAGAACCAGGGCTCGACCTGGCTCGCCATCCGCCGTGACCGCGTGGACTGGATCTATAACCAGGGCTGGGGCGCGATGAACCCCACGGCCGTGAAGGAAGCGGTGAAAAACGACTTCCCGATGGATCGCCTCGTGGGTGTCTGGTGGGCCGGGGGTGACGACGACGCCCGTGCGGGCGAAGCCGGAGCCAAGGGTTACAAGACCCTCAACTTCCACAATACGGGCGCGAATTACCCCGTGCTTCAGGACATCCTGAAACATGTCTTCGACAAGAATCTCAGCCAGGCCAAGCGCGAGCAGGTGGGCGAGAACCTCTATAACCGCGGCGTCTACAACTCGATGCTGATTGCCGAGGCCGTGCGCACCGCGCAGCGGATCACCGGCAAGAAGGCGGTCGTGGGTGAGGATGTCCGTCGCGGCTTCGAGGCGCTCAACATCACCGAACAGCGCCTGAAGGAGATCGGCATGGAAGGCTTCGCCAACCCGGTCCGCATCACCTGCACGGATCATAACGGCCACAACAAGGTGTTCGTCTCGCAGTGGGACGGAACGAAATATGTGAAGGCCTCGGACTGGATGGACCCGATGAAGGAGATCGTCCGTCCGCTCATCGAGGCTGAGGCGAAGGATTTCGTCTCGAAGAACACCGGCTGGCCGAAGCGCACGGAAGCCTGCGAAAAGGCCGCGTAACCCGCAAGCAATGGGGCAGCCGGTTCGCCGGCTGCCCACTTCCGGCCTTGTCTGTCAAATCCCCGGAGCCTCCTGCCATGTCCGCATCAGCCGAAACCGTCGAGCCCATCCTTTCGGTCAATAACATCGAGGTGATCTATGATCATGTCGTGCTGGTGCTGAAGGGCGTGTCGCTCACCGTGCCGCGCAGCGGCATCGTGGCGGTGCTGGGCGCCAATGGCGCAGGCAAGACCACCACGCTCAAGGCGATCTCGAACCTGCTCAAGGCCGAGCGCGGCGATGTGACCAAGGGCGCGATCATGTTCGAGGGCGAGCGCGTGGATCGCATGAGCCCGGCGGATCTGGTGCGGCGCGGCTGCATCCAGGTGATGGAGGGCCGGCATTGTTTCGGCCATCTTACCATCGAGGAGAACCTCCTCACGGGAGCCTTCACGCGGCAGGATGGGCGCGCGGCCATCAAACGCGACATGGAGATGGTCTACAATTATTTCCCTCGCCTCCGGCAGCGCATGAAATCCATGTCGGGCTACACGTCGGGCGGCGAGCAGCAGATGTGCGCCATTGGTCGCGCGCTGATGAGCCGCCCCAAGATGATCCTGCTTGATGAGCCCTCGATGGGTCTCGCGCCACAGATCGTCGAGGAGATTTTCGAGATCGTGAAGGATCTGAACACGAAGGAGGGCGTGTCCTTCCTGCTCGCGGAGCAGAACACCAACATGGCCCTGCGCTACGCCACCTATGGCTACATCATGGAAACCGGCCGCATCGTGATGGATGGCGACGCCAAGGCCCTGCGCGAGAACGAGGATGTGAAGGAATTCTACCTCGGCGTCTCCGGCGGGGACAAGAAATCCTTCCGCGAGGTGAAGAGCTACAAGCGCCGCAAGCGCTGGCTGGCGTGAGCATCTTCAAGCGAAATGGTCGCCGGTTCGCGCGAGGAAAATGCGAAAAACGAAAAGATGCTCAGCGCACCAGCAGCGTGATCCAGGCCGCGAGGAACGGGAAGGGCAGGGACACCAACACCCGCAGCAGCACGATTCGCACGGGCATGGACGGGATTTCCCACGAGATCATCCGGTTGATCGTGAAGAGTGACCATGCCGTCACATAGGCCATGACCTGCGAAAGATCCGCGCCCGCCTTCAGCGCCGCCGCCCCGATCGCATAGCCCACCACTGGCCCGCCGGGCGTGAGGGCACCGGCGAGGCTCGCGAGTGCCGTGCCGAGCAGACCGGAATTTGGCCCGAACCAGGCCAGGATCGTCTCCTTCGGCATCAGATGCGCGAGGAAGCCCGAGCCCAGCACGCCGATCGCGAGGCGCGGCAACAGATGGATGAACTGCGTCCGGGCATCCGTGAATCCATCCGCGAGCAAGGCGGGCGAGCGCCTCCACGCCGCGAAAGCCAGCCCGGTGGCAATCGCTATCAGCGCGAGGGTGAAGCCGAAAACGATCATGCCTTGCCCTCGCCGGGCGGCGGGCGATTGACATAATGGTCGAAGATCGCGGCGCGCGCGGCAAGCCCCAGCAGAACCGGCATGGGCAGTGAAACGAGGAAGCGGAACAGCACGAAATCCGTGCCGAAGAACGGCATTTCCCAGATGACCGCCCGGTTGATGCCAAGCAGCAGCCAGCCCGAGACGAAGGCGATCGCCGCCCCCCTATCCGCGCCGCTCACCATCAGCACGGCAGCCAGCGGGAAGATGGTGAAGGGGCCGGCGGGGAAAAGCGTGCCAATCAACGCAGCGATTGCGAGACCCTTCATGCCCGAGCCTTCGCCGATGTATTTCTCGATCGTCTCGCGTGCGATCATCAGCCGGATGAGCCCGCCGATGAGGCAACCAAGCGCCACCTTCGGCAGGATGGTCAGGAACAGCCAGAAATCCTCGGCCAGAATATGCTGCGACACGGTGATGCCGTCCCGCAGGGTCACCCAGATCATCGAGCCGATGGAGAGGGTTGCGACAAGGATGAAGCCCCAGTCCAGGGGCTTCCGTTGCACCTTCGGCAGTCCGGGCTGAGTGTCGTCGGGCAAGTCTCGGTCAGGCCTTCACGTTGGAAGCCGCGGCGTCGATATGCGCGACAAGGCTCGGGTCGAGTTGCAATTCGCCCGCCAGCGCCTTGAGGAAGGCCTGCTCGTCGGCGGTGTCCGGGTCGATTGCGAGGCGCGCGGCGGCATAGACCTGCGCCGCCTCTTCCGGATTTGTGATGCCCTGGGCGAGCGTCACCGGATCAGCCGGGTTCGCGAATTCGCTCTCGAGAAACTGGGCAGCCTCGGCCTCGATGCCGGCCGCCTTCAGGTTGCCCACGATCGCATGCCGCTCGGTCTCGTCCACGATGCCATCCGACGAGGCGGCGGCAACCATGGCGCGAACCAGGCGCAGGGCCTGCTCGTTATCGGTCGAGGGCGGGGGAAGCGCCCGCGGCTGCTGGAGATCCTGCGCCACATTCTGGAGGTCCAGCAGCGGCTTGCCGGCCTGATAATTCTGCAGCGCCTTGTAGGCGAGCCCGCCCACCAGCGCCATGCCGCCCATGCGCGCGGCTGAGCCGGCAATCTTGCGGCCAGCGCCGGTGCCCAGCAGCACGGCGGCGAGTCCGCCGATGGCAACGCCCGTGGCGACGGGGTACTTCGCGGCAAGATCCTTCGCGCGGGCCACGAGATCGGCCGGGTTCTGGCCGGTCGTGCGGCGCAGGAAGTCGCTGGCCTTCTGGGTGGCGCCGGTCTGCTGGTTGATTTCGGTCGCGCCCTGCCGCACGCCGCCGGTTGCCTGGTTCAGCACCTGCCCGGCCATGCTCGTGACCTGCCCCAGCATGCCGCCGAGCTGTTTCTGTCCACCGCCCTGGCTGCCGGCGGAAACGAGCGCATCGAGAAGTTTGCGGGCATCGAACATCGGTCAGGCCTCATGCGGGTTAAGAGCCGGCCCTTTTCCCGGGCCATGCACCGTCAGATGGGGTCAGTATGTGGCGAGGACATGACGAAAGCCACGGCCCACCCGCCGTTCCTGCGGTTCAGTCGCGCAGCAATTCGTTGATGCCGGTCTTGGATCGCGTCTTCTCGTCCACGGTCTTCATGATGACCGCGCAATAGGTCGAGGGCCCCCAATTCTCGCCCGGCAGCGGCTTGCCCGGAATGGAGCCGGAGACCACCACCGAATAGGGCGGCACATAGCCCACATGCACCTGGCCGGTCTGCCGGTCGATGATCTTGGTCGAGGCGGAGAGGAACACGCCCATGGAGATCACCGAGCCACGGCCCACGATCACGCCTTCCACCACTTCCGAGCGGGCGCCGATGAAACAATCATCCTCGATGATCGTGGGGTTCGCCTGCAGCGGCTCCAGAACGCCGCCGATGCCCACACCGCCCGAGAGATGCACGTTCTTGCCGATCTGCGCGCAGGAGCCAACCGTCGCCCAGGTATCGACCATCGTGTTGTCATCGACATAGGCGCCGACATTCACGAAGGAGGGCATCAGCACGACCGATTTGCCGATATAGGCCGAGCGGCGCACCACGCAGCCCGGCACCGCGCGGAAACCGGCCTTCGCGAAGCCGGCGGCATCCATCCCCAGGAACTTCGAATCCACCTTGTCCCACCAGCTGGCACCCCCCGGTGCGCCCGAGATCAGCGCCATGTCGTTGAGGCGGAAGGAGAGCAGCACCGCCTTCTTCAGCCACTGGTTCACCACCCAGGCACCCGGGCCTTCCATATCCAGCCGGCGCTCGGCCACGCGCATCGAGCCGGAATCGAGAGCGGCGAGCGCCTCCTCCACCGCATCACGCACCTCGCCCTTCGTGGCGGCGCTGATTTCGGCGCGCTTTTCCCAGGCGGCATCGATGATGGAAGCGAGAGACATGGTGTGAGGCCCTGCAACGGTTGGAGAACATTGGCGATCTGGTCGCGGAAAGGCGAGGCGGAGTCAAGCGACGGGCGTGGCCAGGGCGGCTTGCAATCCATCCAGAAAATGCGGCAGGTCGGCCGTCACGTGGTCGAAACGGATGCCGAGCGCGCCGGGGCCATCCTCCACGTAGCGCTCCCAGTCTTCCTTGTGGTCCCCCGCCTCGCCGGGCACCACGAGCACGGTGCGCATGCCGAGTTCCGCCGGCACCTCCAGATTGCGCGGGATATCCTCGAACATCGCGGCAGAGACCGGCGCGATGCCGTATCTGTCGAGAAAGCGCTCATAGGTGCGGCGCGCCGGCTTGGGATTGAAATCCCCGGCCACGATGTCGAAGATCCCGTGGAAATGCCCGTCGACGCCAAGTTGCCGCAGGGTCTCCTCGGCATGGCGCACGGAACCGTTGGTGAAGATGAATTTCCGCCCCGGAAGGGCCTCGATCGCGCCACCAAGCCGGGCATCCGGCGCGAGCGAGGAACGGTCGATGTCATGCACGAAATCGAGGAAGGAATGCGGGTCGATCCTGTGTTCCTTCATCAGGCCGTTCAGGGTCGTGCCGTGGATCTGATAATAGTATTTCTGGATCGCGCGGGCCGTGAGCCCATCCACGCCGAGAAGGTCGCCGATATAATGCGTGATCTTCTGGTCCACCTTCGGCCAGAGATCGGAATGTGGCGGATACAATGTGTTGTCGAGGTCAAAAATCCAGGTTTCGACCGCCTGAAACCGCGCCACGAGAGCGCTGGAAGGGAGGGGAGATTCGTGGTGCATGAGGCCTGTTGTGGAAACCGGGGCGGTCGAATCCGCAGGAATGCAACTAAGATAAGATAACCAACCGTTTCCGCCAATCACCGAAGGCAGGTCAAGTCAACGAAGGCAGGTCAAAGCGCGGTGCGGCTCAAAAGGGCTGCGGAAAGCGTGCCTTCGTCGAGATAATCGAGTTCGCCGCCCACCGGCACGCCATGCGCGAGGCGCGTGACCTTCACATTCGCCTGCGCCAGCATGTCGGTGATGTAATGGGCCGTGGTCTGGCCCTCTACCGTGGCATTGAGCGCGAGGATCACCTCGCGCACCTCGCCGGATGTCGCGCGATCCAGCAGCTTGCCGAGCGCAAGATCATCAGGCCCGGTGCCGTCGATCGGCGAGAGCGTGCCGCCCAGCACATGAAAGGCCGCGCGCAAGGCGCCCGCGCGCTCCAGCGCCCAGAGATCGCCCACACTCTCGACCACCATCAGGATCGAGCGATCGCGACGCGGATCGCGGCAGATGGCGCAAGGGTCGGAGGTGTCGAGATTGCCGCATTCCGAGCAGGTCACGATGCGCTCGCCCGCGACCTGCATCGCCTGCGCCAGCGGCAGCAGCAGATCCTCGCGCTTCCGCATGAGGTGCAGAACCGCGCGCCGGGCCGAGCGCGGCCCGAGCCCCGGCAGGCGCGCCAGAAGCTGGATGAGACGCTCGATTTCAGGGCCGGCAAGGGCTTGAGGCATGAAAGGAGGCATGAAAGCTAGGATGTCCGCAAGAAGACGTCATTGCGAGGAAGACGCGAAGCGGCTGAAGCGGCAATCCAGAGAAAAGGACTGGAGTTCTTCGTCGGTTCACACCTCGCAATTACGGCCGCAATCGTGAAAGCCCGTGGCGCAGAACGGCAGCTTGAAGCCGGGCGGCCGCGGCAGCCCCCCGGTCCGCGCCTG